>DASXIP010000291.1:0-16883 GCA_036497875.1 Caldimonas sp. | reverse complement strand
GGCGCGTTCTTCAGCACCGTCTTTGCGGTGTCGCGTGCGGCGGCGTAGAACTTGCCACTGATGAGGCGCGCGAGGTAGCGGTTGAGCGCACCGACCGGCGGCGAGATCGACATGTCGTTGTCGTTCAGGACGACGAGCATGTCGGCCTGCGAGACACCGGCGTTGTTGAGCGCCTCGAACGCCATCCCGGCGCTCATCGCGCCGTCGCCGATGATCGCGACGCACTTCCTGCTCGCGCCCTTCATCCGCGCCGCCACCGCCATCCCGAGCGCGGCCGAGATCGACGTCGACGAATGGGCGGTGCCGAAGGTGTCGTACTCGCTTTCCTCGCGACGCGGGAAGCCCGAGATGCCGCCGAGCTGGCGCAGCGTGTTCATCCGCTCCTTGCGGCCGGTGATCGTCTTGTGCGGGTACGTCTGATGGCCGACGTCCCAGACGAGCCGGTCGTGCGGCGTATTGAAGACGTAGTGCAGCGCGATCGTCAGCTCGACGGTGCCGAGGTTCGACGAGAAATGGCCGCCGGTCTGCGACACGGTCTGGACGACGAACTCGCGCAGCTCGGTCGCGAGCACCTGCAGCTCGTGGCGGGACAGCCGGCGGACGTCGGCCGGGGTGTGGATCGTGTCGAGGAGCTTGGTCATCGGGGCTCAGGAATCGCGCGCGACGACGCGGTCGGCGAGTTCGCGCAGCTGTTCGGTGTCGGCGATGCCACTGCCGTCGAGCGCCGCGTGCGCCGCGCGGCGCAGTGCCTCGGCGTGCGCGTGGGCGGCGTCGAGGCCGAGCACAGTGACGTAGGTCGGCTTGTTGTGGTGCTGGTCCTTGCCGGCGGTCTTGCCGAGCGTCGCCGATGCCTGGGTGACGTCGAGGATGTCGTCGACGACCTGGAAGGCAAGGCCGACGGCATCGCCGTATTCGCTCAGCGCGCGCCACTCGCTGTCGCTCGTCTGCCCGCAGGCGGCGCCCATCAGGACGCTCGCGCGCAGCAGCGCGCCGGTCTTCCTGCGATGCATGTCGGAGAGGGCACGCTCGTCGAGCTGGCAGCCGACGCTGGCGAGATCGATCGCCTGCCCGCCCGCCATGCCGCCGCCGCCGGCGGCGCGCGCGAGCAGGCCGCACAGGCGCGCTTGCAGCGCCGGCGCGACGCTGCCGTCGGTCGGCGTCAGGACTTCGAAGGCAAGCGCCTGCATGGCGTCGCCGGCGAGCATCGCCTGGGCGACGCCGTAACGGACATGGACGGTCGGCTTGCCGCGCCGCAGGACGTCGTCGTCCATGCACGGCAGGTCGTCGTGGACGAGCGAATAGGCGTGGATCAGCTCGACCGCGCAGGCAGCACGAAGGGCGCCCGCTCGCGCGCCATCGACGGCGTCGGCGGCGGCAAGAACGAGCAGCGGCCGCAAGCGCTTGCCGCCGTCGAGGACGGCGTAGCGCATCGCCTCGCCGAGGCCGGCAGGCGCGGCCGCGGGGACGAACGCATCGAGCGTCGACTCGACCGCGTCGAGCTCGGCGAGTGACCAGGTGTCGAAGGCGTCGCGCTTCATGAGGCAGACCAGGGCTTGAGCTGGCCATCCTCGAGGATCTTCACCTGCTGCTCCACCGCCTCGAGACGCGAGCGGCAGTACTGGAGCAGTTCGGTACCTCGACGGTAGCCCGCCAGCAAGCCTTCGAGCGGAAGCTGGCCACCCTCCATCGAGGCGACCAGCGACTCGAGCTCACGCAGCGCCACTTCGTAGCTGGCAGGCGCCGCCGACGCGGAAGTGCTGGAATCGGTCGTCATTCATTCTCGAAAAGGGGCAATTGTAGTCAGCCGCCTCCGGCCCCACGCGGTCGCCCCGCCCGGGCACAGCCTCGACGCCGATGCCGGGGAACTCCGGGGCCGCGGCGGGGGTCTGGCGAGGGGCCGCTAGGTACAATCCGCAGCCCTTCAGCCGACGCGGCGCCGGCCGCCGCGATCCCGCAGGCCCGCGTTGTCCAACGCCCATGGAGGTCATCCCACATGTCCGACCTGCGCATCACTCCGGCAGTGCTCGCCCCGGCACAGTCGCCGCTGCCGGTCTCCAGCTACTTCGACCAGGCCCTCTTCGGGCGTGAAGGCGAACGGCTGTTCGCGCGCAGCCCGCGCTACATCGGCCACGCGCTCGCCGTCCCGGAGGCTGGCGACCACTATGCTCTGCCGCAGGAAGGCGAAGGGCGCGCCCTGCTCCGCACCCCCGACGGCCTGCAGCTCGTCTCGAATGTCTGCCGCCACCGCCAGGCGGTGATGCTGCGCGGGCGCGGCAACACCGGGGCGAACATCGTCTGCCCGCTGCACCGCTGGACCTACGACCTCGGCGGCCAGCTGATCGGGGCGCCGCATTTCGCCGATGACCCTTGCCGCGATCTCGCCAACTTCCCGGTGCAGACGTGGAACGGCATGGTGTTCGACGTCGCCGCCGGTGGCCACCTCCGGCGCGACGTCGCCGCCGAGCTCGCCGGCATCGGCCCGGCGAAAGAGCTGGACTTCACCGGCTACGTCTTCGACAGCGTCCATCTCCACGAGTGCGAATACAACTGGAAGACCTTTATCGAGGTCTATCTCGAGGACTACCACGTCGCGCCGTTCCACCCGGGCCTCGGCCAGTTCGTGACCTGCGAGGACCTGCGCTGGGAGTTCGGCCCGCATCATTCGGTGCAGACCGTCGGGCCCAAGAACGAACTCGCCAAGCCGGGCTCGGCCGCCTACCGCAAGTGGCACGACGCCGTGCTCGCGTACCGCGAAGGCCGCTTCGACGATCCGGTGCCGCGCCACGGCGCGATCTGGCTCACCTACTACCCGGCGACGATGGTCGAGTGGTATCCGCACGTGCTGGTCGTCTCGACGCTGGTTCCCAAGGGGCCACAGAGGACGCTCAACGTCGTCGAGTTCTACTACCCCGAGGACATCCACGCCTTCGAACGCGAGTTCGTCGAGGCCGAGCAGGCCGCGTACTGGGAGACCTGCGCCGAGGACGACGAGATCGCGCTGCGCATGGACGCCGGCCGGCGCGCCCTGCTCGAGCGCGGCGATGACGATTTCGGCCCGTACCAGAGCCCGATGGAAGACGGCATGCAGCAGTTCCACGAGTGGTACCAGAAGGCGATGCGCTGAAGAAGTTGCCCGCGCGTGCAGCGCCCGGCGGGCCGCCCCTCGCGAGGCAGCGAAGGAAGTGAGGCACCATCGGACGCCATGAGGTGGTCGCCGCCGTGGCTGATCGTCTGCGCATCGTTCCTGTTCGCGACGATGGGCGTCTGCGTCAAGCTCGCGTCGGCCGAGTACTCGGCCGGCGAGATCGTCCTCTACCGCGGCCTGACCGGTGCGCTCATGATGACCGGCCTGGCACGCTGGCAACGCGGCACGATCGCGACGCGCGTGCCGGCGATGCACTTCTGGCGCAGCGTCTGCGGCGTCGTCTCGCTCGTCCTCTGGTTCTACGCGCTCGGCAACCTGCCGCTCGCGACGGCGATGACGCTCAACTACATGTCGTCGGTCTGGATGGCGCTCTTCCTCCTCGGCGGCGCGATCGCGGCCGGCGGCTCGCGGGTCGACGGCAGGCTCGTCGCGACCGTCCTTGCCGGCTTCGCCGGCGTCGCAATGATCCTCAGGCCGACGATTGCCGAGCAGCAGCTGTGGTACGGCCTGATGGGACTGCTCTCGGGCGTCATCGCGGCGACGGCGTACCTGCAGGTCACCGCGCTCGGCCGCGTCGGCGAGCCCGAATACCGGATCGTCTTCTACTTCTCGCTCGGCGGCGTCGCCGCCGGCGTGCTGCTCGTCGCCTTCAACGGCCTTCACCGCCACACCTGGAGCGGTGCGGCCCTGCTGCTCGCCGTCGGCGTCCTCGCGACGGTGGCGCAGCTGATGATGACGCGCGCCTACGGCACCGGGCGCACGCTCGTCAACGCCAGCCTGCAGTACCTCGGCATCGCCTGGTCGTTCGTCTACGGCGTGCTGCTGTTCGGCGACCGCGTGACGGCGCTCGCGCTCTCGGGCATGCTCCTGATCGTCGCCGCCGGCCTCTCGGCGACGCTGTTGCGCAGCCGCAGCGGCCAACCGCAAGTGGCCGTCATTCCCGACCCGCCGAATACCGTATGACCGCGACGTTCCAGACCCTGATCACCGCCGCTGAGCTCGCCGCGCTGCGCGCGCGCGGACCGCAGCCGGTGATCGTCGACACGAGCTTCGACCTCGCCGACACCGGATCGGGCGAGCGGCGCTACCGCGCATCGCATCTGCCCGGCGCGCACTACCTGCATCTCGACCGCGACCTGAGCGCGGAGAAGACCGGCCGCAACGGCCGCCACCCGCTGCCCGACCGGGCGGCGTTCGCGCGCCTCGTCGGCACGCTCGGCATCGGATCCGAGACGCAGGTCGTCTGCTACGACGCGCAAGGCGGCGTCTACGCGGCGCGCCTTTGGTGGATGCTGCGCTGGCTTGGCCACGATGCCGTCGCCGTCCTCGATGGCGGGCTGCAGGCGTGGCGCGACGCGGGCGGCGAGCTCACGGGCGCCGACGCCCTCGCCCCTGGCGGACCGCGCTACCCCGAGCGCCCTTCGCTCGCGCCGACCGTGGATGCGGCCGGCGTCGCCGCGCGACCGCCGCTGCGAATGTTGCTCGACGCACGCAGCGCAGAGCGGTTCCGCGGCGAGGCCGAGCCGATCGATCCGGTCGCCGGCCACATCCCCGGCGCGTTCCAGCGCTTCCACAAATCCAACCTCGACGCCGACGGCCGATTCAAGCCGGCGCCGCTGCTACGCGGCGAGTTCACCAACCTCCTCGCCGGCCGCGCGCCCGGCGACGTGATCCATTCCTGCGGCTCGGGCGTCACCGCCTGCCACAACCTGCTCGCGATGGCGCACGCCGGCCTGGCCGGATCCGCTCTCTATCCAGGCTCGTGGAGCGAATGGTCGGCCGATCCCGAGCGGCCGATCGCCCGCGGCTGACCCCGCCCGCGATCGCCAGGGCCTAGGGCAGACCTCGCCTTGCCCAGGCGGGCAGCGCGGTGCGAAGATCGCCTGAACCAAGCGGAGGTGCCCATGTTCCAGCGAATCCTCGTCCCGACCGACGGCTCCGAGATCACCGGGCGTGCGGTCGCGATCGCGGTCGGCCTCGCGAAGTCGGTCGGCGCCGAGATCTATACGCTCTGCGTCAAGGAGCCGTTCCCGTACGGCGCCGTCGCCGAGATGCAGCCGACGCCGCCGCAGGAGTTCTTCGACGCCCAGGAACGGACGGCGACGCGCAACGTTCGCGCCGTCGCCGAAGCGTGCGAGACGGCGGGCATCACCTGCCATCCGCAAACCGTCGAAGGCGTGCAGCCGTGGGAGGCGATCGTCGCCCACGCCGCCGAGAAGCATTGCGACCTGCTGGTCATGGGCTCGCATGGCCGCAGCGGCCTGGCGTCGCTCTTCCTCGGCAGCGAGACGAACGACGTCCTCAAGCACACGACGGTGCCGGTGCTCGTCGTCCGCTAGCCGCTGTCCAGTCGTCAGCCGAGCTGGGTGATCGCCAGCACGACGATGGCGAGGCCCGTGGCGAGCCAGAACAGCTGCGCCGCGGTCTCCTTCAGCGTCAGCGGATGCTGCAGCTGCGGGATCAGGTCGGCAACGGCGACATAGACGAAGCTGCTCGCGGCGACGACGAGCAGATACGGGAAGTACGCCTGCCACGGACCGACGACGAAGTAGCCGATGACGCCGCCGACGACTGCCGCGAGCCCCGAGACCGCGTTGAAGAACAGCGCGCGCGCGCGAGAGAACCCGGCGTTGAGGAGAACGATGTAGTCGCCGACCTCCTGCGGGATCTCGTGGGCGATGATCGCGAGCGAGGTGACGATGCCGAGCCGCGTGTCGGCGAGGAACGCGGCGGCGATGATGATGCCGTCGCAGAAGTTGTGGATGCTGTCGCCGAGGATCACGCTCCAGCCGCCGCGGCCGGCCTGCTGGCGATCGAAGCCGTGCTGGTGGTGGTGCTCGTCGCCTTCGTGGTGGTGGGTGTGGCGGTAGAGCTCGGCCTTCTCGAGCAGGAAGAAGAAGAGCAGGCCGGCGAGCAGCGTCGCGAACAGCGCCTGCGGCGGCGCCTTGCCCGAGAACGCCTCGGGCAGCACGTCGAGCAGCGCGGTCGCGAGCAGCACACCCGCCGACAGGCTGACGAGGTGGTGCACGATCCTGGTCAGCACCGCGAGCGTGAGCGCCGCGGCGACGAGAACCGAGAGCACGCCGCCGATCGCGGTCGCGAGGACGATCCAGGCGAGCGTCACCCGGCGGCCGCCTGCCGCGCGTGCAAGCGCTCAGGCCGCGACGCGGCGTCAGCGCTCAAACGACACCGTGGCTACGCAGCCAGCCGAGGCAGCGTTGCCAGCCGTCCTCCGCCGCAGCGCGGTCGTAGCTTGGCCGATAGTCGGCATGAAACGCGTGCCCCGCCTGCGGATAGATGTGAAAGTCGGAGCGACGCGCGGCGTCGCTGCCGTGCTGTAGCGCCGCCTTCATCTGCTCGACGGTGTCGAGCGGAATGCCGGTGTCGCCGCCGCCGTAGAGGCCCAGCACCGGCGCCTGGAGACGGCCGACGACGTCGATCGGCCGCTCGGGCTGCAGGGCCGTCGTCTGGCCGACGAGCCGCCCGTACCACGCGACGCCTGCCTTCAGCGCCGCGTTGTGCGCTGCGTAGAGCCACGTCGCGCGGCCGCCCCAGCAAAAGCCGGTGACGCCGAGCCGCTTGCCGTCGCCGCGGTTGGCTTTGGCCCAGGCGACGCAGGCGTCGAGATCGGCCATGACCTGTGCGTCCGGCACCTTCGAGATGATCGTCGCGAACAACGTGTTGATGTCGCTCGGCGTCTTGGCATCGCCCTGACGCACGAACAGCTCGGGAGCGATCGCGAGGTAGCCAAGCTTGGCGAAGCGGCGCGCGACGTCGGCGATGTGTTCGTGGACGCCGAAGATCTCCGAGGCAACGAGGATGATCGGGAACGGGCCATCGCCCTTCGGCACCGCGCGGTAGGCGGGCAGCGCGAAGCCGCCGGCGTCGACCTTCACCTCGCCTGTGACGAGACCGGCGTCGTCGGTCCTGATCATGTGCGCCGCCACCGGCTGCATCGCCGCGGCGAAGCCGAAGCCTGTGCCGGGTACGGCGCTGGCCGGAGGGATGGCGTCGAGCTCGGTTCGCAGCATGTCGTGTCGTTCGCTGTCTGCGCGAAGCGCGGGACCGCCATTCTAGGAACGACCGTCGCGTCGCGGGTTGACACATGGAGGCTCGACAATCCGCGCCATGCAGCCCACCTTCGCCCTGCTCGGCGCCGAAACGCGCTGGCCCGGCCAGCTCGCGGCGATCGACATGGGCTCGAACAGCTTTCGCCTCGAGATCGGCCAGCTGCACGGCGGCCACTACCGCCGGATCGATTACCTGAAGGAGACCGTCCGCCTCGGCGGCGGCCTCGACGCCCGTTGCTACCTGAGCGACGAGGCGGCCGCGCGCGCCCTCGATTGCCTGGCCCGGTTCGCGCGTCGCCTCGATGGCTTCGCACCGAGCCAGGTGCGCGCGGTGGCGACACAGACGCTGCGCGAGGCGAAGAACCGCGACGCCTTCCTGCTCCGCGCCCAGGGCGTCCTCGCCCTGCCGATCGAGATCATTTCGGGCCGCGAAGAAGCGCGCCTCATCTTCGCCGGCGTCGCCCGCCTGCAGCCGTCTACGGTGCCGCGCCTCGTCGTCGACATCGGCGGCCGCTCGACCGAGATGATCGTCGGCCGCGGCACGCGGCCGCGCCAGGCCGAATCGTTCCAGGTCGGCAGCGTCAGCCTGTCGATGAAGTACTTCCCGGAAGGCAAATTCAGCGAGCGGGCGTTCCGCGAAGCGCAGGTCGCCGCCGGCGCCGAGCTCGAGGAAGCGCTGCAGCCGTTCGCGCCCAAGCACTGGCGCGAAGCGCTTGGCTCGTCGGGAACGGTCGGCGCCGTTGCGCAAGTACTCGCCGCGAACGGCGTCAGCGACGGTCGCATCACGCCGGGCGGCCTGCGCTGGCTGATCGAGCGCTGCCTCGAGGCTGGCAACACCGACCGGCTGGCACTGCCGGGTCTGAAGGACGACCGTCGTGCCGTCATCGGCGGCGGCCTGGCGATTCTCTACACGCTGGCGACGCACTTCGGCATCGACGAGCTGAGGCCGGCGCGCGGCGCGCTGCGCCAAGGCGTCATCTTCGATCTCGCGGCGCGCCAGATGGCGGAGCAGCGCGCCGGCCGCCACGAGCTGCGCGACGCCTCGGTCGCCGAGCTGCAGCGCCGCTTCGAGGTCGACGTCGCGCAGGCCGAGCGCGTCCGGCACGTCGCCCTCGCGCTGCTCGACGGCGCCGTGCCGAGCGCCGGCGAAACGCGACGCGAGCTCGGCTGGGCCGCAGCGCTGCACGAAGCGGGGATGATGATCTCGCACCACGACCACCACCGCCACAGCGCCTACCTGCTTGACCATGTCAACGCGCCCGGCTTCTCGCAAAGCCAGCTGCGCCGCATCGGCCAACTCGTGCTCGGCCAGCGCGGCGGCCTGCGCAAGATGGAGGCCGCCCTGCAGAGCACGAGCTTCGCGCTCCATCTGCTCTGCCTGCGCATCGCCGTGATCGCCTGCCACGCGCGCGACGAGGTCGACCCGGAAGCGATCGCGATGCGCCTCGACGACGGCACGCCGGTCGTCCGCGTGCGTGCCGCGTGGGCCGACACGCACCCGCGCGCCTTGCACCTGCTGCGTGCCGAGATCGACGCCTGGTCGAGGACCGGGCTGGCGCGGCCACCGCGCCTGCTCGTGACCGGCGACTAGACCGCTAGCTTAGCTAAGCTAGAGGTCGTCGGGCGACTGGACCGTGTGCAGGCGGACCGCCCCGCCCTTGCCGCTGTGCAGCCACCACAGCGCGCCCTTCTTCACCTGCCACGCTGCCCCGGTCGCGCCCATCGCCAGCGCCGCCGCCTGGCCGATCGTCGGCTGGTGACCGACGACAACGACCGTCTCGCCGGCGCCCGGCCAACCAGTCGCGGCGAGCAGCGCGCCAGGTGTCGCGCCGGGGCCGATGGTCGCGACCGTCACAGGCGCCCGGCCGAGCGCAGCGGCAGTCTCCTGGCAGCGCTTCGCCGGGCTGGCGAGGATGCGCGCCTTCTCCGGCAGGCGCGGCGTGAGCCACTTCGCCATCCGCTCGGCCTGGCTGCGGCCGCGTGCCGTCAGCGCGCGCTCCAGGTCGCCGCCGCGGTCGGCGTCCTCGGCTTCGGCATGTCGCCAGAGAATGAGGTCCATTGGCTTCAAGGACTTCGGTCGTAGCGCTGCATCAGCGATTGCTGTGCCGAGACTCCGCCGTTCGAGACCCGATCGTACCTGCCGTCGATGCGCAGCACCCAGGCGTCCTCGCTGTCGAGCAGGTAGGGCACCAGGCATTCGTCGATGACGCGCTGGCGCATGACGGGGTCGCGGACCGGCCAGCTGACCTCGACGCGACCGAACATGTTGCGGCCCATCCAGTCGGCGCTCGAGAGGAAGACCGCCTCGTCTTCGTCGCGCTCGCCCCAGCGGAAGTAGGCGACGCGCGAGTGCTCAAGGAAGCGGCCGACGATCGAGCGGACGCGGATGCGGTCGGTGAGCCCTTCAGCGCCGGGCGCCAGCAGGCATGCACCGCGCACGATCAGGTCGATCTGCGTGCCGGCCTGCGCGGCGCCGACCAGCGCCTCGATCAGCGCGACGTCGGTGAGCGCGTTGATCTTGATGACGATGCGGGCCCGCCGCCCGGCCGCTGCCGCCTCGGTGACCTGCGCGACCTTGGCCAGCATGCCGCTGTGCAGCGTGAACGGCGCCTGCAGCAGGAGACTCAGCGGCTGCATCTTGCCGAGGCTCGCGAGCTGCTGGAACACGGCGTCGACGTCGGCCGTCAGCTCGGCGTCGTCGCTGAAGTAGCCGAGATCGGTGTAGAGGCGCGCGGTACTCGGGTTGTAGTTGCCGGTCGACAGATGCGCATAGCGCTTCAGGCTCTGGCCTTCGCGGCGCGTCACGAGGAGCATCTTCGCATGCGTTTTCAGGCCGACGACGCCGTAGACGACCTGTGCGCCGACCGCCTCGAGCCGCTCGGCCCAGTTGATGTTGGCCTCCTCCTCGAAGCGCGCCTTCAGCTCGACGACCGCCATCACCTCCTTGCCGGCGCGCGCCGCCTCGATCAGCAGATCCATGACGCGCGACTCGCTGCCGGCGCGGTAGATCGTCTGCTTGATGGCGAGAACGTCGGCGTCCTCGACCGCCTCGCGCAACAACTCGATGACGGGCTCGAACGACTCGAACGGGTGGTGCAGGAGGAGATCGCCCGCGCGCATGCGAGCGAACATCGACTGGTGGGGCTGCAGGCTCGCCGGCTGGGCGGGGACGAACGGCGGGAAGCGCAACCTTGGCGCGTCCGCGAGATCGATCAGCTCGTTCATGCGCACCAGATTCACCGGGCCGTGGACGCGATAGAGCGCCGACACGGGAAGGCCGCACTGGCGGAGCAGGAACTCCGACAGCTCGCCCGGGCAGGTGTCGACGACCTCGAGCCGTACCGCCTGGCCGAAGTGCCGGGTCCTGAGGCCGCTGCGCAGCGCCTGGCGCAGGTTGGTGACATCGGCGTCGACCTCGAGGTCGGAGTCGCGGGTGATGCGAAATTGCGAGAACGCCTCGACCTCGCGCCGGGGGAAGAGCTCGCCGAGGTGGGCGCGGATCACGCTCGTCAGCAGCGCGAACGACTGGCCGTCGCGCCGCGACGAGCGCGGCAGCTCGATCACACGCGGCAGCACGCGCGGCACCTTGACGATCGTCACCGTGTTGCGCCGCCCGAACGCGTCCTTGCCGGCAAGGCGGGCGACGAAGTTGAGCGATTTGTTGGCGACCTGCGGGAACGGGTGCGACGGGTCGATGCCAACCGGAACCAGGAGCGGACGAACCTGCGCCTCGAAAAAGCGCGCGACCCAGCGCCGCTCGCCATCGTCGCGGTCGGCGTGGTTGAGGATCCGGATGCCCGCGGCGGCGAGCGCCGGCATCACCTCGTCGTTGAAGACGGCGTACTGGTCGTCGATGAGGGCATGCGCGGCGGCGGCGATCGCCTCGAGCTCGGCAGCGGCGATGCCGCTGCCCGGCTTCTTCGACGCCTCGAGGCAGTCGGCGAAGCGGACCTCGAAGAACTCGTCGAGGTTGGACGAAACGATGCAGACGTAGCGCAGCCGCTCGAGGAGCGGAACGTCGGCGCGGCGGGCCTGCGCGAGGACACGGCGGTTGAACTCGAGGATCGCGCGCTCGCGATTCAGCAGCGGCGGCATCGCCACGCGCGGCCGCGTTGCACTCTCCGTCATACGCGAAGTCTATGAAAAATCGCGCGACTGCTGCGTGACAAGGGCGCCGCCGCGGCCTGCGGCGCCCTTGTTCGCGTCAAGAGGCGTTGACCGAGATCAGATCTCCGAAGCCCGCCCAGAGCTGGCCGGTGAAGCGGGCGAGCTGGCCCTGCTCGATCGGGTAGTAGTCGGTCGGCGAGGTGTTGATGCTCATCCCGGGCAGCAGCAGCGGCAGCTTGAGGCTCTTCAGGTTGGCTGCCTGGCGCATGACGTTTTCGCGCGTCAGGTCGTTGCCGCACTGCTTGAGGACCTGCACCATCACCTCAGCCGTGATGTAGGCGTACAGGTTGGACGCGTCCTTCGGGTCGCCCTCGCGGTAGTAGCGGCCCATGAAGCCGCGCCATTCGAGCATCGCCGGGTCGTCCTTCCACTGCGGGTCGTTCGGGTCCTTGTAGTACTGCAGCGTCAGCAGGCCGACCGACTTGTCGAGGCCGGCCGGAACGAGCACCGAGCCGACCGACGCGCCGACGTTGTTGACGATGTGCAAGGGCTTCCAGCCCGAGTCCCAGGCCTTGCGGATCGCCTGCGCGGCGAACTTCGGCGTCGTGATGTTGATGAAGGTGTCGGCGCCCGAGCCCTGCAGCGTCAGGATCTGCGAATCGACCGTTGCATCGGTCACCTCGTAGCTGACCTTCTTGACGATCATGCTGGCCTTCGGCCCGGTGAGCGTCTCCTCGACACCCTTCAACAGGTCTTTGCCGTAGTCGTCGTTCTGGTAGAGGATGCCGATCTTCGCGTTCGGCTTGGTCTTCAACAGGTAGCGCGCGTAGATCGCGCCCTCGGCGGCGTAGCTCAGGTTGAAGCCCATCGTCCACGGATAGTTCTTCGGGTCGCCCCACTTCGTCGCGCCGGTCGCGAGGAACAGGTGCGGCACCTTCTTGGCGTTGACGTACTTGTGGATCGCCGAGTTGCTCGGCGTGCCGAGCGTCTGGAACAGCGCGAGCACCTCGTCCTGCTCGACCAGGCGTCTGACCTGCTCGACCGCGCGCGGCGGGCTGTAGCCGTCGTCGAGGCTGATCAAGGTGATCTTGCGGCCGTTGATGCCGCCGTTGTCGTTGATCATCTTGAAATAGGCCTGGTGGAGCTTGCCGATCGTGCCGTAGGCAGAGGCGGGGCCGCTGTACGGCATCGTCTGCCCGAGCTTGATCTCGGTCGCCGAGGCGCCGGGCCCGTATTTGGCGGCTTCGGCGAATGCGTTGCCGCCGACGGCCAGCGCGACGCCGGCACCGAGGGCGGTTCGGCGGGAGATGCGAAGAGGGTCTTGGCTCATGTCTCGCTCCTTGGAGAACGTGGTGGAAATAAACGCGCGACCGGGGCGCCGCGCCGACGCGCGAGCCGGCTCCGCACGATGCGGACGAAGCCGGCCACGCCGGCCGGCATGGCGTACATGAAGGCGATCAGGACGATGCCGTAGATCGCCCAGGGGGCCGCCTTCGAGATCTCGTCGGCGACGTTGGGAACGAACTGGATGAACAGGGCGCCGAAGAACGCCCCCGAGATCGACGCCAGGCCGCCGATGACGACACCGGTCAGTAGCGCGATCGACAGGAAGATGTCGAACGAGTCGGGCGCGACGAACTGGATGACGATCGCGCCGAGCGCTCCGGCGATGCCGGTGTAGAGCGCGGACACGCCGAAGGTCAGCGACTTCACCATCGCAGTATTGATCCCCATCGCCTGTGCGGCAATGGGCTGATCCCGGATCGCCACCATGGCGCGGCCGATTCTGCCGCGCAGGAGGTTCCAGCCGAGGATGAACAGGACGATGACCCACGCGAGGGTGAAGAAATAGAGCCACTGGTCCTGCGTCAGGCCGCTCCACGCCGGCGCGTCGGGCTTGACGATGACGACCCCCTGCGAGCCGCCGGTCCAGTGGGCGAGGCCTTCGTGCTTGAGGATCTGCGGCATCGCCACGCCGAGCGCGAACGTCGCCAGGGCCAGGTACAAGCCTTCGAGGCGAAGCGCCGGCAGGCCGAACAGGAAGCCGACGACGAAGCAGACCGCGCCGGCGACCGGGATCGTCGACCAGTACGGCGCGCCGAGCTTGTCCATCAGCACCGCCGCCGTGTAAGCGCCGATCGCGTAGAACGCGCCATGGCCAAGCGAGATCTGGCCGTTGTAGCCGGTCAGCATGTTGAGGCCCAGCAACGCGATCGAATAAGCGAGAACGAGCGTCATCTGGAAGACGCGGTAGTTGCCGATCGCGAACGGCAGCGCGCACACGAGCACAAGCAGCAGCACGACGCCGATGAGCTTGCGGCGATCGATTCCCGGGTTCATACGCGCACCACGTGGACCTTGCCGAACATCCCCGACGGGCGGATGACGAGCACGGCGATGATGAGGACCAGCGCGACCGTGAGCTTGAGCTCGGTGCCGACGTACGCGCCGACGACGTTCTCGAGCACGCCGACGAGGAAGCCGCCGAGCACCGCGCCGCCGGGGCTGTCGATGCCGCCGAGCAGCGCGCCGGCGAACGCGTAGAGCAGGATCCCGCCCATCATGTTGGGCTCGAGGAACACGGTCGGCGCGACCATCATCCCGGCGATCGCACCGATCGCAGCCGCCAGGCCCCAGCCGAGCGCCAGCATCCAGCCGACGCGGATTCCGACCAGCCGGCTCGAGACCGGGTTCTGCGCCGCTGCGCGCATCGCCAGGCCGAGCGGCGTGAAGCGGAAGAAGACGAACAGCAGCAGCAGGACGATCAGCGTGATCGCCGTCGAGCCGATCTCGTGCGAGGAAACGTAGGAATTGCCGAACAGCGGCTCGGCCGGGAACGGACTCGGGAACGGCTTGATCGTGTAAGTGAAGATCCAGCCGGCGATGCTGGTGAAGATGACGAGCAAGGCGATGAAGACGATGACGACGGCGAGGATCGGCGAGTTCTCGACCGGCCGGACGACGATCCGCTCGATCGCGACGCCGAGGACGAACGCGCCGATGACGGTGAGGGTGAACGTGACCCAGTACGGCACGCCGGCCTGCAGCAACGCCCACGCGAGGTAGGTCGCGAACATCGCCATCGCACCCTGCGCGAAGTTCACCAGATGCGTCGCCTGGTAGATCATGACGAGTGCCAGCGCGACGCTGGCGTAGATGCCGCCGGTGGCGAGCCCCGAGAGGATCTGGTGCAGCAGCTGGTTCATCGCGATCAGTAGCCGAGGTACGAGCGGCGGATCGACTCGTCGCTGCGGATCGCCGCCGCCGAGCCAGACATGACGACGCGGCCGGTCTCGAGCAGGTAGGCGTGGTCGGCCAGCGCGAGCGCCATCGCGGCGTTCTGCTCGACGAGCAGCATGCCGATGTGATCGGCCTCGTTGATCGCCTTCAAGATCTCGAATAGCTGCTGGACGATCAGCGGCGCGAGCCCGAACGAAGGCTCGTCGAGCAGCAGCAGCCGTGGCCGCAACATCAGCGCGCGCGAGACCGCGAGCATCTGTTGCTCGCCGCCGGAGAGCGTCCCGGCCTGCTGGCGGCGCCGTTCGCCCAGGCGCGGGAAGTGTGCGTACATGCGCTCGCAGTCGGCGCCGATTGCGGCGCGGTCCTTGCGCGTGTGCGCGCCGAGGCGAAGGTTTTCCTCGACGCTCAGGTTCATGAAGGTGCCGCGGCCGTCGGGAACGTGGGCGACGCCACGACGAACGATCGTCTCGGTCGCGAGGCCGTCGATGCGCTCGCCGGCGAGGCGGACCTCGCCGCTCGTCCTGACCATGTTCGAGACCGCGCGCAGCAGCGTCGTCTTGCCGGCACCGTTGGCACCGAGGATCGCCGTGATGCCCGCCTCGGCGACCGCGAAGTCGATCCCGTGCAGGACGCGCGTCGGCCCGTACTGGGCGGCGAGCCCGCGCACGTCGAGCAGGGCGGCAGCGCTCACGCGGCGACTCCCAGATAGGCGCGGACGACGTCCTCGTTGGCCTGCACTTCGGCCGGCGTGCCGTCGGCGATCTTGCGGCCGAAGTCGAGTGCGACGACGCGGTCCGAGATCCGCATCACCATGTTCATGTGATGCTCGACGAGGAGCATCGTCAGTGCGAGCTCGCTGCGGATGCGGCGCAACAGCCCCATCAGCGTCCCGACCTCCTCGTGGTTGAGGCCGCCGGCGGGCTCGTCGAGCAGGAGCAGCTTGGGCTCGCTCGCCAGGGCGCGGCCGAGCTCGACGCGCTTCTGGGTGCCGAACGGCAGGTCCGTGACCGCGGCGTCGGCGACCGCTTCGAGCTCGAGCAGCGCGAGCAGGCGGTCGACCGCGCCGCGCAGATGCGCCTCCTCGCGCCGCACCGCCGGCAGCCGCAGCGCATTGGCGATGTAGCCCGTCCGCGTCCGCGCGTGGGCGCCGACCATGACGTTCTCGCGCACGGTCATGGTCTTGAACAGGGCGAGATTCTGGAAGGTGCGGCCGATGCCGAGCGAGGCGATGCCGTGCGGCGGCGTCTCGAGAAGCGATCGGCCCTCGAACGCGATTCGGCCTTCGCTGAACGTGTACAGCCGCGACAGGCAGTTGAACATCGTCGTCTTGCCGGCGCCGTTCGGACCGATGAAGCCGACGATGTGGCCGCGCGCAACGCCGAAGGAGACGCGGTCGAGCGCGACGATGCCACCGAAGCGGACCGACACGTTCTCGACTTCGAGCAGCGGCTGATCGATGGCGTAGCTCCCCGGGGCTGCACTTCGAATGCGCGCACGATAGGGCGCACGGCCACGAAAGGAACCGGGGCTTTGCCCTAGTCGGCGTGGACGAGACTGGGCTTCGACCTAGTGCTTTGCCCTAGGTTCGGCCGCAATCCGGGCGTTGCGCGAAACGCTGCGCACGCCGCTCGGTCAGTGCGCCTGGTCCCAGTTGGCGCCGACACCGACCTCGGCGACGAGCGGCACGGCGAGCGTGGCGACGCTCGCCATCGTCTTCGGCACGGCCTCGCGGGCCCAGTCGAGCTCGTCGTCGGGCACCTCGAAGACGAGCTCGTCGTGGACCTGCATGATCATTCGCGTCGCCCTGCCTTCGCGATCGATCAGCTCCTGCACGGCGATCATCGCCAGCTTGACGAGGTCGGCCGCGGTGCCCTGCATCGGCGCGTTGATCGCCTGGCGTTCCGCCGCGCTCTTGCGCGGGCCGCTGCCGCCGTTGATCTCGGGCAGCACGATGCGCCGGCCGAACAGCGTTTCCACATAACCCCGCTGGTGGGCCGACGCCTTGGTCTCGTCCATGTAGCGGCGCACGCCGGCGAAGCGCTGGAAATAGCGTTCGATGTAGGCGATGGCAGCGCTGCGCTCGATGCCGAGATTGGCAGCGAGGCCGAACGCGCTCATGCCGTAGATGAGGCCGAAGTTGATCACCTTGGCGTAGCGCCGCTGCTCGTGCGAGACGTCGGCGAGGGCAACGCCGAACACCTCGGCCGCCGTCGCACGGTGGATGTCAAGCTTGCCGCCGAACGCGGCGAGCAGGCCCGCGTCGGCCGAGATGTGGGCCATGATCCTGAGCTCGATCTGCGAGTAGTCGGCCGACAGGACCT
>DASXIP010000290.1:0-4150 GCA_036497875.1 Caldimonas sp. | reverse complement strand
CGAGGCGATGGAGCTGTATGGCCGTTCGCGCCTCGCCGATCGCCTGCCGCCGCCCGCCAACGTCGTCATCTCGAACGTCCCCGGCCCGCAGACGCCGCTCTACGTCGCCGGCGCCCGCGTGCTCACGCTCTACCCGGTGTCGATCCAGGCCCACGGCATGGCGCTCAACCTCACGGTGCAGAGCTACTGCGGCTCGCTCGACTTCGGCCTGACCGCATGTCGAAAGACGGTTCCGGACTTGCGCAAGCTCGCGGGCTACCTCGACGAGTCGCTGGCCGAACTGCACGAGGCGGTGCTCGGCCGCAAGGCGAGCGGCAGCGCGGCGAGGTCGCCCGTGCGCGCGACGGCGGGCAGCACAGAACCGTTGCCGGCGCCCGTGAGCGGGCGCCGAGCGCCCAAGAGCAGCGCTCGCCGAGCACCTGCGCGCGCGCCCGCAACGAGCCCGCCGCGGTCGCGCAAACCGGCACGTTCCGCGCCGGCCACCGCTAAGCGTTCGCCGACACCCAGGACGGGCAAGGCGGCGCGCGCGTAAAGCGCCGTGCTGAGGCGCGGCTTTGATCCCCCAACCCACCACCGGAGGAGAAGACATGGCGACGAAGACTCGAAAAACGGCAAGCAAGACCGCCACCAAGGCAACCGGTAGGGCGTCTGGCAAGACTTCGGCAAAGGCCTCCGGCGCCGGCGCGAAACGAACGACGGGCCTGCCGTCGCTTGGCGACCTCGGCAAGCTGGTGAGCCGCCTGAGGCTGCCGGGGATCGACGTCAAGGCGATCGTCGATTCCCAGCGCAAGGACATGGAAGCGCTCGCCGAGGCGAACCGGCAGGCCTACGAGGGCATCAAGGCGCTGGCGAAGCGGCGCAACGAGATCCTGCGTGGGGCACTGGTCGAATTGCAGGAGGCGATGAAGGATGCGACCGGCAAGGATGCATTGAGCAAGAACGCCGATCGCGCCAAGCAGGGCGTCAAGAAGGCCATCGACAACTTCCGCGAGCTCGCTGAGATGGAAGCGGAGTCGCGCCGCAAGGCCTGGAAGGTCCTGCAGGACCGTTTTCAGGAGAACCTCGCGAATCTGCAGAGCCTGCTGAAGTCGAAGTAAGGCGCCCGCCGCCCCGCGGGGCAGCGCCAATTCGAGGAGACGGACATGGCGAACAAGGTGCCGCGATCGAAGGAGAACGACTACACGCGCGAGATGGCCGAGGTGCGGCGCCGCTTCGTCCAGGAGCGCACCGGCGCTTCGCTTGCGCACGTCGGCGGCTTCTCGTTCGACCCAGCCGTGCTGCCCGGCAACGTCGAGAACTTCCTGGGCGTCGCCCAGGTGCCGATTGGCCTGGCCGGGCCGCTGCGCATCGACGGCGAGCATGCGAAGGGTGAGTTCTTCGTCCCGCTGGCGACGAGCGAGGGAACGCTCGTTGCCAGCTACAACCGAGGCATGCGTCTGCTCAGCGAAAGTGGCGGCGTCAAGACGACCGTCGTCGAGCAGTTCATGCAGCGCTCGCCGGTCTTCGTCCTCGACGACGCCAAGAAGGCACGCGATTTCGGCGACTGGGTCAAGGAGCACTTCGACGCGATCAAGGAAGTCGCCGAGACGACGACCAAGTCCGGCAAGCTGATCAACATCGGCCAGTACTCGATCGGTCCGCTCCGCAACCTCCGCTTCAACTACACGACCGGCGACGCCGCCGGCCAGAACATGACCGGCAAGGCCACGTTCGCGGCGTGCGAATGGATCAAGAAGACGTACCCGGGCGGCGCCAACTACATCCTGTCGGGCAACATGGACACCGACAAGAAGCACTCGCGCGCCAATATGCTCCTGACCCGCGGCAAGCGCGTCGTCGCCGAGTGCACGATCAAGGGCGATCTGCTGAAGAGCCTGATGGGGATCAGCGCGAAGGACCTGTTCTGGTCGCGCCAGGTGTCCAACGTCGGCGCTTTCCTCGCCGGCTCGGCAAACAACGGCGCCCATGCCGCCAACGGCCTGACCGCGATGTTCATCGCCACCGGGCAGGACGTCGCCAACGTCTCCGAGTCGCACGCCGGCGTCACCTACTCGCAGCTGCTCGACAACGGCGACTACTACTGGTCGATCACCCTGACGTCGCTGATCGTCGCCACTTACGGCGGCGGCACAGGGTTGCCGACCCAGCGCGAGTGCCTCGAGATGCTCGGCTGCTACGGCAAGGGCAAGGCCGACAAGTTCGCCGAGATCTGCGCCGCGGTCGTCCTCGCCGGCGACACGTCGCTATCGAGCGCGATCCTCGCCGGCGACTGGGTGTCGAGCCACGACGAGCTCGGCCGCAACCGGCCATGACGGAGCGCGCCCGATGAGCCTCGCCAAGCTGCTCGACCTGAAGGGCAAGGTCGCGCTCGTCACCGGTGGCTCGCGCGGCCTCGGCCTGCAGATGGCCGAGGCCCTCGGCGAGCTCGGCGCGAAGGTCGCGATCACGGCGCGCAAGCGCGACGAGCTCGACGCGGCTGCGGCCCATCTGAAGCAGCTCGGCATCGAAGCGCTGCCGGTCGTGTGCGACATGGGCGACTTGAAGGCGATCGGCCCGCTGGTCGACACCGTGGTCGACAAGCTCGGGCCGATCGACGTTCTCGTCAACAACGCCGGCACGTCCTGGGGTGCGCCAACCGTCGACCATCCGCTCGACGGCTGGAACAAGGTGATGACCCTCAACGTGACGGCGCTCTTCATCCTCACCCAGGAGGTCGGCCGTCGCTGCATGGTGCCGAGGAAGAGTGGCAAGGTGATCAACATCGCGTCGATCCAGGGCCTGACCGGAACCTACCCTGAAGGCATGCCGACGCTCGCCTACAACACGAGCAAGGGGGCGGTCGTCAACCTGACGCGAACGCTCGCTGCCGAGTGGGCGCCCCTCGGCATCAATGTCAACGCGATCGCGCCGGGGTTCTTCCCGACCAAGATGACGGCGCCGATCGCCACTGCGCTCGGCAAGGACGCGACCGCCGAGATGGCGCCGATGAGGAAAGTCGGCGGCCCCGAAGACCTGAAGGGCGCGGTCGCGCTGTTCGCGACCGACGCATGTGGCTTCATCACTGGCCAGACGCTCGCCGTCGACGGCGGGCTGACCGCGGTCTGACCCACGTGCGAAGGCGAGGAGGAACGACATGACGCAAGTGCATCCCTGGCTCAAGTCCTACCCCGAAGGCGTGCGCTGGGACATCGAGATCGAGCCCGTGCCGGTGCAGAAGATCCTTGACGACACGCGAGCGAAGTGGCCGGACCGCCCGGCGCTCGACTTCATGGGCAAGCGCCTCAGCTATCGCGAGCTGCACGACCAGGTCGGTCGCGCCGCCAAAGGGCTGCAGGCGCTCGGCGTCGGCCCGGGCGTCCACGTCGGCCTCTACCTGCCGAACACGCCGCACTACGTGATCGCGTTCTTCGGCGTGCTGAAGGCGGGTGGCACGGTCGTCAACTACTCGCCGCTCGACGCCGCGCAAGTGCTCGAGCACAAGATCGGCGACAGCCGCACCGACGTGATGATCACGCTCGACCTGGCGGCGCTCTACCCGCAGATGGCGGCGATGCTCGGCAAGACGCGCCTGAAGAAGCTCATCGTCGGCAACATGGCCGAGATGTCGGCGCAGCCGGACGCCGTCGCGGCGCAGATGAAAGCGGGCAAGCTCACGGTCGAGATCGCGAGCGACGCGCAGCATGTGCGCTTCGCCGCGCTGCTCGATAACGACGGCCGCTATCAGGAGCATCCGATCGCCGACCCGCGCGAGCAGATCGCCTGCCTGCAGTACACCGGCGGGACGACCGGCCTGCCGAAGGGCGCGATGCTCACGCACGCCAATCTCTCGGCGGCGTGTCAGCAGTACTGGGCGACCGTCGACAGCATTCCGCCGGTGCTCGTCGAGGGCGAGGAGCGCGTGCTGGCGGTGCTGCCGCCGTTCCACATCTACGCCCTCTCGGTCAACATGATGCTCGGCATCCGCGCCGCGGCCGAACTGATCCTGCATGCTCGCTTCGACGCCGAGGCGGTGCTGAAGGAGATCTCGGCCAAGAAGGTGACGAGCTTTCCCGGCGTGCCGACGATGTTCACGGCGCTACTCAGCCATCCCGACGTCGCCAAGTACGACCTGAGCTCGCTCAAGTACTGCGGCTCGGGCGGCGCGCCGCTG
>DASXIP010000289.1:0-1571 GCA_036497875.1 Caldimonas sp. | reverse complement strand
TCCGGTGCTGTTCGACGTCATCGGCCGCATCAACCCCGCGTTCCTGCAGCGCCTCGACCGCGCCAACATCGTCGGCTACGACCGGCCCTGGCACGAGGCGGCGAGCGTCGACCGCATGGTCGACGTCCGCCAGTGCTGCGTGCTGAAGGCCGACGTGCAGTCGTTCGCGACGCTGATGCGCGCCGGCGCCGATGCCCCGGTGCGCGCGGCGCTGGAAGACGCCGCGCACCGTTGGGCGCCGGTGGCGGCGATCACCGAGGTCCGCGCCGGCGACGCCGTCCTGATCGCTGCCGACGACCCGGTCGCGCTCGCGCAGACGGCGCGCCACCTGATGGACGAGGTCTACCAGGCGCCGGGGCAGCCTCGGCTGCGCATCGCCCTCCACTACGGCGAGGTGCAGACGCGCCAGAGCGGCGCCGACGCGCCGCCCGAGATCGCCGGCGGCGACGCGATCCTGTGCGCGGCGCGGGTCGAGCCGATCGTCGAGCCGGGCCAGATCTGGGTGACCGAGGCCTTCCGCCAGCAGTTCCTCGAGCGGCCTTCGCTCTGGCGGACCTCGCCACTCACGCCGCCGAGCGGCGACGAGCTCTTCAACGTCAAGAAGAAGGGCTCGCAGGAGCCCGACGCATGGATCCGGCTCTACCGGCTCGAGACCTGAGCGGAGCACACCGCGCCTCGGCACATCGGTTGCTGCGCCTGCGGCAGTCACAATCCCGGCTCGCGCATTTACAGGAGGCATGCCATGACCACACGCAGAACCATCCTTCAATGGGTTCCGGCGGCGAGCGTCTCACTGCTCGCCGGCAAGGCGTCGGCGCAAGCCGGCAAGCCCGTCGACGAGAAGGAGCCGCAGGCGGCGGCGCTCGGCTATGTCACCGATGCCAAGCGCGCCGACAAGGCGAAATTCCCGAAGTACGCGGCGCCGCAGCACTGCGCGAACTGCCAGTTCTACCAGGGGGCGGCGACGGCGGCGACTGCCCCATGCACGATCTTCGCCGGTCGGCCCGTCGACGGCCCGGGATGGTGCAGCGCCTACGTCGCCAAGCCATGAATCCTCCGGGGGCGCCCGGAGTTACTGGCGGATTCCCTCGACCTGGATCAGCAGTGGGATCTCGTCGGGAGTGACCTGCGGCAGGAAGCCGAGCCCGTACTGGCTGCGCTGGATCGTGCCCTCGAAGTCGCCGCCGCAGACCTCGCGCTTGAGCTGCGAATTCTCGTAGCAGTTGAACCGCGTCGCCTTCAGCGTCACCGGCTGCGTCTTGCCATTCAAGGTGAGGTTGCCGGCGACGGTGGCGAGCTTGTCGCCGTTGAAGTTGAAGGTATCGGCAACGAAGTGCGCGGTCGGATTCGCGGCGACGTTGAAGCCTCGCTCGCTGCGCAGGAGGCCGGTCAGCGAAGGCGGCAACACGCTGATGCTGCCCATGTCGAGGGTGATGTCGGCCTTGCCCGACTTGGCGGCCCGGTCGAGCGTCACCGTGCCCTCCTTGGCCTGCAGTCGGCCGCGCTGGGTTGAGGTGCCGAAATGCAGCGCCTCGAACGTGACGATGGTGTGGAGGGGATCGACGGCGAAC
>DASXIP010000288.1:0-6347 GCA_036497875.1 Caldimonas sp. | reverse complement strand
GCATGGTCCTTGGCGCCGAGCAGGTCGATGCCGAGCTTCTGTTCTTCGTTGAGGCGCCGGATGATCTGGAAGTTGGTCGTTCCGGTGGTCGAGACAACGGGCTTGCCGGCGAGATCGGAGAGCTTGTTGACGTTGGTGCCGTTCTTCACCAGGAAGCGCGTGCCGGTGTAGAAGTAGTTGATTGCGAACGCGACCTGCTTGCCGCGCTCGCTGTTGTTGGTCGTCGAGCCACACTCGATGTCGATCGTGCCGTTCTGCAGCAGCGGGATGCGGTTGGCCGAGGTCACCGCCTGGTATTGCTTCTTCATGTCGCTGCGCCCGGTCTGCGCCTTGACGCGGTCGGCGATCTTCTCGCAGATTTCGTAGCCGAATCCGGTCGGTTGCGCCTTGTCGTCGAGGTACGAGAACGGGATCGACGACTCGCGATAGGCGAGGGTCATCGTCCCGCTCTGCTTGATCTTGTCGAGCGTCGAGGTCTGCGCGAGGGCGAGCGCCGGCAGCGCAAGCGCGAGCAGGCAGAGCGGGCGAAGGGCGACGGTATGGGACATCGCGGGAGCCTCGATGGGTGGGGTGGGAAACGTGTCGCGAGGATATCGGCGCGACATGCGCGGCGCCGGCCAGTTTCGTCGGGACTTCCCCTCGCAAGAGGCGCGCCCGCCATTCGCGCCCGGGCGATTCGCGCTAGCGCTTGGCGACGTGCCTGGTCGCCTCGAGCTTGGCGAGGTCGACGCTCTGCATCAGCGTCTTCAGGGTCGCCATGTCGACCTTGCTGCCTTCGGCCGAGACGATCACGCCGTTGGCGAGGATCACCGCCAGCTCGCCGTGGCTGCCGTCCTTCTGGAACTCCTCGTGGACCGTGCGCGCGCCGTCCTTGTAGACCTTCTCGACCTTGGCGTCGGTCTCCTTGTCGACCGTCATGCTGGCCCACGCCGCCGCCATCGTCGCGAGGCCGGCGAGGCCGGCGGTATCGACGATTGCCAGCTCGGCGCGACGGTCGCCAGCGGCGTAGCTCGCCGTCGCGCCCGAGCCCGCGAATCCCATCGCCTCGCCGCCCTGCGCCTCGATCGTGGTGCGCTTCCACTCGCCGATCGATTCCGGCAGCATCGCCTTCAGGTCGGCGGCGGCAATTGGCTCGACATTGCCGACGGCGCCAAGGGCGGCACCCACCGCCTTGCCTGATGAGGCGCCGGTACCCGGGCCCTGCGCCGGGTCCATGCGCTTGCCGGCCTCTTCGATGCGTCTGGCCATGTCCGCCATCGCCGACGGGTTGATCGTCACGGTCGCGCCATCGGGCGTTCTGATCTGGACCGAGCCGCCGTCGCTGCCGGGCAGCGTCGGGCCGACGACGACGGTACGACTGCCTCCCCATCCCAGCGGGCCGGGCCCGACAAAGAGCGATGACACGCCCGCGAGAACGACGCCGGCGACGATGGCACAGACGAAGACGACTGCGGTGTAGGCCCCGGCTTTCCCGGGCGGGCAGCGCATCAGCACCGGCAGCCCGGTGTAGAAGAGATAGACGGTGTAGAGCGCCGCGAGCAGGCCGAGCAGGGCCAACGCCGGCAGGATGTCGAAGATGCCGCCGATGAAGCCGGCGGTGCTGCCGTAGGCGACGAGCTTGAGCGCGGCGATGAAGTCCTTGCTGCCGCCGAACGTCGGCGCGAGCGCGTTGACGATCAGCGCGAGCACGTAGACCAGCCCGAGCGCGAGCAGGTAGCCGACGACCATCTGCGTGAGCGCCGTCGCCACCGGCAACTTGATGCTGATGCCCAGCATTCCGGCGCCGAACATCGTCCAGCCGATGAAGCCGGCGATGGCCGGGATCGCAGCGAGGATCACGAGATAGCCGCGGTAAATCTTCGCTGCGTCGGTGGTCTCGGCGGCGATCTCGGGCCAGGTCTGTCTGGGCCGGAGCAGGATTGCCTGCACACGTTCGATCAGGGCCATTGCGTTCTCCTCCTTTGTGTCTGTCGCGGCGATTCGGGCGATCACGCGTTCAGGTAGTCGGCGCGGCCGCCGAGCCAACGCTCGAGGTGACGCTCTGCCGCGGCCGGATCGCGCTCGAGCAACGACTCGGCAGCTTCGCGCGCGGCGAGGACGAGCGCTTCGTCTTCGGCAGGGTCGGCGAAGCGCAGCAGCGCTGCGCCGGATTGTCGCGCGCCGAGGAACTCGCCCGGGCCGCGGATGGCGAGGTCGCGGCGCGCGATCTCGAAGCCGTCATCGGTCTCGAGCATCGCCTTCAGCCTCGCCTTGGCGGCATCCGAGAGCGGCGCGCTGTAGAGCAGCACGCAGACGCTCGCCGTGCTGCCGCGGCCGACGCGCCCGCGCAACTGGTGCAGCTGCGATAGGCCGAAGCGCTCGGCGTGCTCGACGACCATCAGCGACGCGTTGGCGACGTCGACGCCGACCTCGATCACCGTCGTCGCGACCAGGACCGCGATCTGGCCGCCGGCAAAGAGCGACATCACGGCCGACTTCTCGGCCGCCGGCATGCGCCCGTGCAGGAGGCCGATCATCCGGCCCGGCAACGCAGCGCTCAGCTCGGCGTGCGTCGCCGTCGCGTTCTTCAGGTCGAGCGCCGCCGACTCCTCGACCAGCGGGCAGACCCAGTACGTCTGCCGGCCGCGCGCCGCCTCGTCTCGGATCCGTGCCACGACCTCGTCTCGGCGGCCGTCGGCGAACAACCTGGTGACGACCGGCGTGCGGCCCGGCGGCAGCTCGTCGATCGTGCTGACATCGAGGTCGGCGAACAGCGTCATCGCCAGCGTGCGCGGGATCGGCGTCGCCGACATCATGAGGAGATGCGGTTCGAGCTGTCGACGATCGAGCTCCGCTCGATCGCCGTCGGCGGGACAGGATGAGTCCGCCCTCTCCCCAAACCTCGCCGGGACGGGAGTGGCCGTATGGAGCTTGGCGCGCAGCGCGAGTCGTTGCGCAACGCCGAAGCGGTGCTGCTCGTCGATGATCGCCAGGCCGAGCCGCGCGAAGCGCACCTGCTCCTCGATCACCGCGTGCGTGCCGACGACGAGCCCGGCCGCGCCCGACGCGACCTGCGCGAGCATCGCGTCGCGCGCCTTGCCCTTGCGGCTTCCGGTCAGCCAGGCGACGGTGACGCCCAGCGGCGCCAGCCAGCCGACGAGCTTCTTCAAATGCTGCTCGGCGAGGATCTCGGTCGGCGCCATCAGCGCGCACTGCCAGCCCGCATCGATCGCGCGCGCCGCAGCGAGCGCGGCGACGACCGTCTTGCCCGAGCCCACGTCGCCCTGCAGCAGGCGGTGCATCGGCACGCCGCGGCCGAGGTCGGCTTCGATCTCGGCACCGACAAGATGCTGCGCGCGCGTCAGCGCGAACGGCAGTGCGGCGAGCAGCACGTCGTGCAGCTTGCCGCGCGCAGGTGCGAGCGGCGGCGCGCGCTGCTGCTGGCGCTCGCGCCGCGCGAGCAGCTGCGACAGCTGTTGCGCCAGCAGCTCGTCGAACTTGAGGCGCTGCCACGCCGGCTGCGAGTGGTCCTCGAGCGCCTCGGCGGCGAGCCCGGGTGGCGGCTCGTGCAGCTGGGCGAGCGCTTCGCGCAGGGTCGGCAGCCCGCGCGGCACGATGCCGGGCGGCAGCTGCTCGTCGAGGTCGGCGCGCGCGCGGCCGGCAGCGACCGCCTTGCGCAAGGTCGCCTGCGACAGCTGCACCGTGCTTGGGTAGACCGGCGTCAGCGCGGTCGGCAGCGGCGCTCCCGCGGCGACGACCTTGAATGCCGGATGGACCATCTCGACGCCGAAGAAGCCGCCGCGTGCATCGCCGCGCGCGCGCACGCGTTTGCCGACCGCGAGCGACTTCTGCGCCGACGGATAGAAGTGGAGGAAGCGCAGCACGAGGTCGTCGCTGTCGTCGGTGATCTTGACGACGAGCTGGCGGCGTGGCCGGAACTGGATGCGCGAATCGGTGACGACGCCTTCGACCTGGCCAGTGTCGCCGTCACGCAGCGACGCGATCGGCACGATCCGGGTCTCGTCCTCGTAGCGCAGCGGCAGGTGCAGCGCGAGGTCGATGTCGCGCACGAGGCCGAGCTTGGCGAGCGCCTGCTCGGGCGCCGATCCCGGCGTGGCCCTTGGCTTCGGCTCGCGTCGCGCGGGGGAGGCCATGATGGGAGAATTTTGCCCTGCGATGGCGGCACCCCTGACCCTGAGCGACTTCGACTTCGCGCTGCCGCGCGAGCTGATCGCCCAGCATCCGGCCGCCGAGCGCAGTGCGGCGCGGCTGCTCGATGGCCTGAGCGACCCGCCCCGCGATCGCCACGTGCGCGATCTGCCGGCGCTGCTTCGCGCCGGCGACCTGCTGGTCGTCAACGACACCGCAGTCGTCAAGGCGCGCCTGTTCGGCGTCAAGGCGAGCGGCGGCGTCGTCGAGGCGCTGGTCGAGCGCATCGAGGACGGCAACGACGGCATCGTCGTCGCCCAGCTGCGCGCGAGCAAGTCGCCGCGCGAGGGAACCTCGATCCGCTTCGCCGGCGCGTTCGACGCCGAGGTGCTCGGCCGTGCCGGCGCCGACAGGTCGCTCTATCGGCTGCGTTTCCCCGGCGACCCGCTCGTTCTCCTCGAGCGCCACGGCCACGTGCCGCTGCCGCCCTACATCGACCGCCCCGACGACGCCACCGATGCGGCGCGCTACCAGACGGTGTTCGCCGATCGCCCGGGCGCGGTCGCAGCGCCCACCGCGGCGCTGCACTTCGATGCCGGCCTGCTCGCCGCGCTCGCCGATCGCGACGTCGAGCGCACGGCGGTGACGCTGCACGTCGGGGCCGGCACGTTCCAGCCGGTGCGCAGCGTCCGCATCGCCGAGCACGTCATGCACAGTGAGCGCTTCGAGGTCGGCGCCGAAGCGGCGGCGGCGATCGCGCGTACGCGTGCTGCCGGCGGGCGGATTGTCGCCGTCGGCACGACGAGCCTGCGCGCCCTCGAGTCGGCGGCACTGCGATGCGCGCCCCGCGAACCGCTCGCGGCGGCGGCAGGCGAAACCGATCTCTTCGTCACGCCCGGCTTCGAGTTTCGCGTCGTCGACCTGCTGCTGACGAACTTCCATCTGCCGAGGAGCACACTGCTGATGCTCGTCTCGGGATTCGCCGGCCTCGAGCGGGCTCGCGCGCTCTACGCGCATGCGATTGCCGAGCGCTATCGCTTCTTCAGCTACGGCGACGCGATGCTGCTCGCGCGCGACGGTGGGGCCGACGCTTGATCGGTCGTCGCGCCGCGCTCGTCCTATTCGTGGCGGCGATCGGCGGCGGCGTTGCCGCCTTCGCCGCGCGCGCGGCGGCGCCGTACGTGCCAGTCGGCACCTGCGCCGGCTTCCCGCGGCTCGACCTTGCAGTGCCGCGTGGCTGGTGCGTCGCGCTCGTCGCCGATGGGTCGAGCGGCCTTGTCTTTCCGCGCCGCATCGTCGAGGTGGCTACCGGCCGCTACTGGATCGTCGACATGGGCGGCTGGGAGCCGCACCGCGGCCGCTTGCTGCAGCTCGAGCTGCCGGTGCGCGGCGCCTCGCCGCCGATCGCGCTCAAGGTCATCGCCGACAAGCTCGACCGCCCGCACGGCATCGCGCTCGGCCCCGACGGGCGCGTCTACATCGGCGAGGCAGGGCGCATCTGGCGCACCCCGGCGACGCTGCCGGTCGTCGCCGAGACGGTGATCGAGGGGCTCCCGGCCGACGGCGCGCATCCGCTGAAGGAGATCGTCTTCGGCGACCGCGGGCGGCTGTTCGTCAACGTCGGCTCGTCGAGCGATGCGTGTCGCGACGATGCTGGAACCTTGCCGTTGCCGTGTCCCGATCGCATCGGAGCGAGGCCGCGCGCCGCCGTCTACGAAGCGACGCTGGGCGGACCTGCGTTCGCGCTGCAATCGTTCAAGCCCTACGCGACGGGCCTGCGCAACTCGCTCGCGCTCGCCTGGGCCGCGCCCGACGTGCTGCTGCAAGGCGAGAACTCGATCGACTATCCAGACGAAGACGCCCCACCCGAGGAGCTGAACGTGCTCGGCGGCGGCACCGACCACGGCTGGCCGTATTGCATCGGCATTCGAAAAGCCGCGCGCGGCTACGAAGGCCGCGCCGATTGCGCCACGAGCGCAGCGCCGGCGATGCTCTGGCCTGCGCACGTCGCGCCGCTGCAGATGCTCGCCGTTCCGGCCGCGGCGAACAACGCGTTCGCCGGGCAGGTTGTCGTCGCTTGGCATGGCTATCGCGCCGCCGGGCATCGCGTCGTCGGCTTCAAGGTCGATGCAAGCGGTGTTCCCACCGGTGCGCCGCGGGTATGGATCGGCGGCTGGAACGCGGCCAAGAACGTTCGTCCGCTCGGTGCCCCGGCCGGC
>DASXIP010000287.1:0-4400 GCA_036497875.1 Caldimonas sp. | reverse complement strand
TGTTCAGGTGCCGAAGGAATACGTCAAGAACAACGAGATCGTCCTCAACGTCGGCTTCGAGGCGACGAGCGCGCTCAAGCTCGGCAACGAGCTGATCGAGTTCAAGGCGCGCTTCGGCGGCACCTCGCGCGAGATCGCGGTACCGATCGATCACGTGATCGCGATCTATGCGCGCGAGAACGGCCAGGGCATGGCGTTCCCGATGCCGGCCGAGGCGACATCGAGCGACCCCGCCGAAGGCGGCAAGGACGATGCGCCTCCGCCATCGCCGCGCGGGCCGCGCCTCGCGGGGAGTTCCACGGCAACGACGCGCAGGGGTGCGAATGCGCTCACCCTCAGCCCGTCGCCGACATTGTCGACGGCGAAGCCTCCGGGCGAGCCGCCCGCCGAGCCGCCGCCGAGCCCGCCGGCGGCGCCAAAACGGCCGTCGCTGAAGCGCGTGAAATAGCGCGGCGCACGCTGCGCATCGCCCCGGCGCGCACACCTATACTGCCGCGGCTCTCGGTCTTCTTTCGCATCGCCCGGCCGATCGCCGGCTTAGCTCAGTTGGTAGAGCACCCGCCTTGTAAGCGGAAGGTCGTCCGTTCGATTCGGACAGCCGGCACCAAGTGCCTCGACGATCTCAGCGGCGTGTGCGTTCAGCGGGTCGGATCGGGCGTCTGTCGTGAAGTCGGCACGACCAATCGCTCACGCTCCGAGGGCGGCGTGATGACCGGCTCGCATCAACCACGAGACCCCGAACGAGACGAGGCCGACGGTCTCACCCCAGAAGGCCAGAGCCTCTTGCTTGGTGATCGCTCGAGCGACGAACAGCACTGCCGACGCGACCATTTCCCATCCGCAAACCTGCATATGGCGCGCGTCATTGCGCTTCGCGATTCCCTTTGGCCTTGGCTCGACGCATGAAGGTCCCGCAGAAGCACGCCAGCACGATGAAGAGCGTTGCCGCCGACGCAAGATGCACCCGCCGCTGATCTCGCGCCCAGTCGTAGGAACACGGGAACGCGACGCCCGGCGCCGACACGCAGGCGACCTTTGCGAGCCACATCTCGGTTTCCGAAAGTCCGTTGTAGGCGAGCAGCAATGCGGAGATGACGAACAGGAAGCCGACGAAGATGCCGCGGCCACACGTCGGGATCCAGGGTCCAGAACGCCGAGTCGCAGGCGTCGTCAAGCCGGCCAACGGCGACGCCCGAGGCTGCACTAGCTTCGGGCGCGTCCTTTGGGCACAGTCGAGTGTGCTCGGCGCGATCTCGAGCTTGCATTCGGGCACGCGAGGAGGAAGCGTGGGACTGACCAGATTCATCGGCCGCGCCGCGTTGGGGCCGTTTTCGAAGGCTCTTCCGGCTATGGGCGAGACGGAGCGCGCCGCGCTCGAGGCTGGCACGGTCGGCATCGAAGGTGATCTGTTTGCCGGCCGGCCCGATTTCGACGATCTGCTGGCACGCGGTCCGAACCGGTTGAATGCCACCGAGCAGGCCTTCCTCGACAACGAGGTGCGCGCGTTGACGGCGATGCTCAACGACTTCGCTATCGACGAGGCGCGCGACCTGCCGCAAGAAGTCTGGCGTTTCCTGCGCGAAAAGAAGTTTCTCGGCATGATCATTCCGCCGGAGTTCGGTGGCCTGGGCTTTGGCCACCATGCGCATGCAACCGTGGTCGCGCGCATCGCCACCGTCAACGTGGCTACCGCGGTGACCGTGATGGTGCCGAACTCGCTCGGGCCGGCCGAGTTGCTGTTGCGCTACGGCAGCGACGCCCAGAAGGCGCACTACCTACCCCGCTTGGCCGACGGCCGCGAGCTGCCGTGCTTCGGGCTGACGTCGCCCTACGCGGGCTCCGATGCTGCGTCGATTCCCGACCTCGGCGTCCTCTGCGAGCGCGAGATCGACGGCCGAAGCGTGCGCGGCTTCTCCGTGCGGTTCGACAAGCGCTACATCACGCTCGCACCGGTCGCCACCGTCGTCGGCCTCGCGTTCCAGGCAGTGGACCCGGGCCGCGCCGAGGGCGAGCGCGAGCTGGGCATCACGTGCGCCCTCATTCCCGTTCCCACGCCCGGGATGACGATTGGCCGGCGGCACCTGCCGATGAACTCCGCCTTCATGAACGGTCCGATCCGCGGCACCGACGTGTTCGTGCCGATGGACTGGGTGATCGGCGGCGAGGCGCAGGTCGGCAAGGGCTGGCGCATGCTGATGGAGAGCCTGGCGGCTGGGCGCTCGATCTCGCTGCCCGCTCTAGGCGCGGCGCTGCAGCAGACCGCACTGTTCGTGGTCGACGGATACGGCCGGATCCGCGAGCAGTTCGGCCTGCCGATCGGCCGTTTCCACGCCATCGCCGCGCTGGTCGCGCGCATCGCCGTCGAGCTCTACGCCAGCGATGCGGCGCGCCGCTACACCGCCGCCGCCCTCGACGCTGGCGAGCAACCGAGCTTGGCCGGAGCGATCCTCAAGGTCCAGCTGACGGAGGCCGGTCGGCGCGCGGTCATCGATGGCATGGACATCCTCGGCGGCAAGGGAATCATCCGCGGCCCCAAGAACCTGCTGAGCGTCGCCTACCGGCACGCGCCGATCGCAATCACCGTCGAAGGGTGCGAACCTGCTGAGCCGCGCCCTCATCATCTTCGGGCAGGGAGCCGTGCGTTGCCACCCGCACGTCCTGGCGGAAATGAAGGCGGTCGAGGCTCGCGACCCCGATGCCCTCGGCCGCGAGCTCGTCGCGCACGCTGCGCACGTGCTGCGCAACCTGCGTGGCGCCGTGGCCGGCGCGCGCCTGCGCGGTACGCCGCCCGACGAGTTGCGTGCCGAGGCCGCCATGATTGCTCGCCTCTCGGCCGCGTTTGCGCTGACTGCGGATCTCGCGATGGGATTGCTCGGCGGCAAGCTGAAACGGCTCGAGCTGCTGTCGGCGCGGCTCGCCGATGTGCTGTCCTGCCTGTACCTCGCGACGTGCTCGGTCTGGCGCTACCAGGTCGAGCAAGAGCCGAGAACGCTGCCCTTTGCGCGCGCTGCCATTCGCGCCCAGCTGGGGCGCGGTGCCGACATCCTGCATGAGTTGCATGCCAACCTGCCTTCCGCAGCCGTGCGATTCGTCGCGCCGCTGTTGCTGCGCGGCACGCGGCAGCGACGACCGCTGCGCGACCGCGACGTGCTTGCCCTCGCCGATGCGCTGCGAAGCGAGCCCGACCTCGTCGCACTGCTCTGTCCTGACGTCGCGATCCCGGAGACCGGTGGCCTGCGCGACCTGATGCGCGCGCTCGAGCTCGGGCGCCCCTTGGCCGACGAGATGCCGACCTTGAACCGGGCGCTGCGTCGGACGCGCTCTCTCGCCGAGGCGGCTGCCGGTGCCCGCGACCCTGCCGCAGCGCTGGCCTATCTCGAAGCCGCGGATCGCGTCATCGCGGTCGATGACTTCGAGCGCGATGCATCCTGAAATAAAGCGAGGTCGTCGACCTCACCGGGCGATGTCATGGTTCCCCGCGTATTTCGGCCACTTCGGCCGCGGGCGCGCCGCCCAGGCCTACTTGGCCAGCGCGCGCTGCAACAGCTGATCGACCACCGCCAGCGCCTGCTCCTGCGAGCCGGCCTGGCTGGGCGACGTCATCCAGCGGCCGGCGACGATGAGCGTCGGCACGCTCTCGACCTTGTAGTCGGCGTTCATCTTCTTGGCCCGCGTCACCGACGTGGCGACCGAGAACGACTTGAACGCGGCCAGGAACTTGGTCGCGTCGACACCGTTCTTGGCGAGGAAGGCGGCGATGTTCTCGGGCGTGTCGAGGCGTTGCCGCTCGATGTGGATGGCCTGGAAGATCTTCAGTTGCGCCGCCTGGACTGCGCCGATCGTCTCGAGGGCGTAGTAGGTGTGCATGAAGTTGTCGGCGTTCATGAGGAACGGCACCGGCACGCGCCGGAGCACCGCCTGCGCAGGCAGATGCTTCTCCCAGCCCTCGAGCACCGGCTCGAACGCGCTGCAGTGCGGGCAGGCATACGAGAAGAACTCGAGTACTTCTACCTTGCCCGCCGGCACGGTCGTCTGCTGCGGCGTCTCGACCTTGGTGAAGTCCTTTCCCTCGACCGGGCCGGTGCCCTGCGCGGCGGCGGGAACGAAGGGCGCGGCGGCGGCGACGCCGGCGAAGAGGAGGATGGTGGAGAGTTGGCGTCGGTTCATGTTCATGGATGTGGCAACGGTTGAGAGGCGATCCCGGCCGACACGGCAAGTTCCCGGCCGGTGCTGGCCGGCGAGCGGGGACCGACCAGCGTCGCCTTCAACGCGGCTGCACCTTGACGCGGATCGCAGCGACCGGCTGCCCGGACTCGCGAAGGCGCTGCTGCAGATGCGGGACGAGTTGGCGCAGCTTTGCCGCCACGGCGGCGTTGCTGCAGAGGAGCGACCAGCCTTCG
>DASXIP010000286.1:0-1501 GCA_036497875.1 Caldimonas sp. | reverse complement strand
ACCAGGTTGCCGCTCTCGGCCGCGAAGCCGACGCAGAACGGCGGCTTCGCCAGCGCGGCGACGCTGCCGAGGATGTCTGGGTTCTCGACCAGCTCGAACGCCGGCGCGCCGCGGCCCTCGAGCTTCTTGATCTTGTCGCCGGCGACGGTGGCGACGCGCCAGTCGGCGACTGCCGCGGTGGCGATGAAGACGTCGCTTCGCGCCACCTCGGCCAGCACCGCGGCGTGCATCTCGAGCGCGGTCGTGACGTCGATCCGCTGCACGCGCCGCGGCGTCTCGAGGGCGACCGGGCCGGCGACGAGGGTCACGTCGGCGCCCGCCTCGGCGGCAGCGCGTGCGATCGCGAACCCCATCTTGCCGCTCGAGCGATTGGTGAGGCCGCGCACCGGGTCGATCGGCTCGAAGGTCGGCCCGGCGGTGACGAGGACGCGTCGACCGGCGAGCCGCTTCGGCGCGAAGAACGCGATCAGCTCGGCGAGCAGCTCGGCCGGCTCGAGCATGCGGCCGTCCCCGATCTCGCCGCACGCCTGGTCGCCGCTGCCAGGCCCGAGCACGGTCGTGCCGTCGGCGGCAAGCTGCGCGAAATTGCGCTGCGTCGCCGGGTGCGCCCACATCTCGCGGTTCATTGCCGGCGCGACGAGAAGCGGGCAGCGCTCGATCGGCCGCGCCAGGCAGAGCAGCGACAGCAGGTCGTCGGCGCGACCATGCAGCAGCTTGGCGACGAAGTCGGCACTCGCCGGAGCGACGAGAACGGCATCGGCCTGGCGGGTGAGGTTGATGTGGGCCATGTTGTTCGCTTCGCGCGAATCCCACTGGCTGGTGTACACGGCACGGTCGGAAAGCGCCTGCAGGGTGACGGCGGTGATGAACTGTTCGGCCGCCTCGGTCATGACGACCTGGACGGTCGCCCCCGCCTTGACGAGCTCACGGGTCAGCTCGGCCGCCTTGTAGCAGGCGATTCCGCCCGAGAGGCCGAGGACGATGTGGCGTCCGGCGAGCTCGCCGGTGCCAAGCGGTTCGGGCAATTGAATGACCATCACAGCATTTTCGGCGATCCCGAGGTAAGGTGCCGGGCCGGGGGTTCGACTCCATCGATTCGCGGATCCCCGATGGCCGACACCAAGACTCCCCGATTCGTTCAGACCTGGCTCGCCGATGCCGACGCCGAGCGGGCCGCGGCGGGCGCCGCGCTGCTCGCCAGACCGGCCAGCGTTGCTCCCAAGTTCTTCTACGATCGGCTCGGCTCGCACCTCTTCCAGGCGATCACCGAGCTCGACGAGTACTACCCGACGCGCACCGAGGCGGCGATCTTCGCCGAGCACGGCGCGGCGATGGCGGAGGCGATCGGCGCCGGCAAGGCCTTGATCGATCTCGGCGCCGGCAACTGCGCCAAGGCGGCACGCCTGTTTCCGCTGCTCGAGCCGAGCCGCTACATCGCGGTCGATATCTCGGTCGAGTTCCTGCGCGATGCGCTGCGCAAGCTCCAGCGCGAGCAGCCGCA
>DASXIP010000285.1:0-20739 GCA_036497875.1 Caldimonas sp. | reverse complement strand
CGCCTGCTCTGCCCGCTCGACGCCTTCGCGGCAACGGTGCGCGGCTTCGCCGAAGACGGTGGCAATGGCTGCAACGTGACGATGCCGTTCAAGTTCGAGGCCTGCACGCTCGCCGACCGGCATAGCGCTCGCGCCCGCCTTGCTGGTGCGTGCAATGTCCTGCGCTTCGACGCCGGCGCCTGGCACGGCGACAACACCGATGGCGCCGGACTGGTGCGCGACATCGAGCGCAACGCCGGCGTCGCCGTGCGCGGCGCGCGGGTGCTGCTGATTGGCGCCGGCGGCGGCGCCGCGGGCGCGCTCGGGCCGTTGCTCGATGGCGGTGCAGGCCAGGTCGTCGTCGCCAATCGCAGCGTCGAGCGCGCTCGATCGCTCGTCGCCCGTCACGTTGCAGCGCTCGACGGCAAGGCGGCAAGGCGGGTCGCGGCGACGGCGCTCGACGCCTGCGGCAGCGCCTTCGACATCGTTGTCAACGCCAGCGCGAGCAGTGTCTCGGGCGCGCCGGTCCCGGTCGCGGCCACCGTCCTGAAGCGAGGGACGCTGGCGCTCGACATGATGTACGGCCCGGCAGCGCAGCCGTTCCTCGACTGGGCTCGGGCGCATGACGCGAGCGGCCGTGACGGCCTCGGCATGCTCGTCGAGCAGGCCGCCGAGGCGTTCTTCTTCTGGCGCGGCGTCGCGCCCCAAACCGAGCCGGTGCTGCGCGCGCTGCGCGAACGCCTGGCATCGACATGACGGCGCCGCGCGGCCGGTCGCTGCGCCGCTTCCTCGTTCTCGTGCTCGTCAGCGCGGTCGCGCTCCAGCTCTATTTCGTCGGCCGCATCGCGCTGATGGCGCTCGTCGATCCGCAATCGACGACGTTCCAGCGCTCGGAAGCGTGGCGGCTCGCCCGCGCGTCGGGCGCACACCGCTGGCGCCAGCAGTGGATCGACTACGCCGGGCTGTCGTCGAACCTGAAGCGCGCGGTCGTCGCTGCCGAGGACGCCGGCTTTACCGAGCACAGCGGCGTCGAATGGGACGCGCTCGAGAAGGCCTGGGCAAAGAACGAGCGCGCCGAGAACGTCGCCGAGCAGGCGGCGCTGCGCACCCAGCGGCACGACGCGGCCAATGGTGGGAGGGCAGCCGCCGTCGCGCGCCCGCCCGTCGCCGCCAAGGTTGTCGGCGGCTCGACGATCACCCAGCAGCTGGCGAAGAACCTGTTCCTGAGCGGCGAGCGGAGTTTTCTCCGCAAAGGCCAGGAGCTCGTCCTTTCGTACGCGCTCGAGGCAATCCTTGGCAAGCGCCGCATCCTCGAGCTCTATCTCAACGCCGTCGAATGGGGCGAAGGCGTGTTCGGCGCCGAGGCTGCCGCGCAGCGCTACTTCGGCGTCTCGGCGCGCCAGCTCTCGCCCCAGCAGGCAGGGCAGCTCGCGGTGATGCTGCCGGCACCGAAGAGATTCGAGAAGCGGCCCGGATCGGCCTACGTCGTTGGCCGCGCGGCGACCATCGTCGCCCGCATGGGACAGGTCGAACTACCTTAGCCACGCGCCGGACCGCTGCCTAGAATGGCCCGATGGCAGGCACGCACAGCGCAGCGATCGCCGTCGCCGCGGCGCGGCTGATCGTCGAGGAAGGCCTGGAGTACGGTGCCGCGAAGCGGCGCGCCGCCCGCGACCTCGGCCTGCATGCGCGCAGCGGCGAGCTGCCCGGCAACGACGACATCGAGGACGAGGTTCGCACTTACCTCGACCTCTTCCACGCCGACACCCAGCCCGCCGAGCTCGCCGAGCTGCGCCGCATCGCCGCCGCGTGGATGGAGCGCCTCGCCGTCTTCCGGCCCCACCTCGCTGGCGCTGTCTGGCGCGGCACTGCGACCCGGCTCAGCAGCATCGCGATCGATCTCTTCTGCGACGACTCGAAGTCGGCCGAGATCGCCCTGATCGACCTGCGGATCGACTACGACGTCGGCAGCGTCGACGGGCCGCGCGGGCGCGTCCTCGACGTCCTCAACGTCGAGGTGCCGAGCCCGGCGCTCGGCGTCGTCGTCCACATTGCGATGACGGTGCGCGACTACGACGACCTGCGCGGTGCACTTCATCGCGACGCGCGCGGCCGCAGCGACCGCGGCGACCTTGCCGCGCTGCGCTCGCGCAAGGCCGGGACGTGAACCGGCGCGCCGTTCTGGTCGGCGTGGCGGCGCTGGTCGCCGCCGCAGCCGGGATCGGCGTCCGCCGGTGGCGCGCGCGAAGCGACGACGTCGACGAATCGGCCGAGATCGACCTCTGGTCACTGAGCTTCCAGGATGTCGACGGCAACGCCGTGCCCATGGCCGCACTGCGTGGCCGGCCACTGCTGCTCAATTTCTGGGCGACGTGGTGCGGGCCCTGCGTCGTCGAGATGCCGCTCCTCGACCGCTTTGCGCGCGAACGCTCGCGCGAACGCTGGCAGGTGCTTGCCCTCGCGATCGACCAGCCGGATCCGGTGCGCCGTTTCATCGCCGAGCGGACGCTTCGCCTGCCGGTCGCGATCGCGGGCACGATCGGCCTCGACCTCTCGCGCCAACTCGGCAATCGCAACGGCGGCCTGCCCTTCACGGCGGCCTTCGACTCCACCGGCGCCAAGTCGGGCGAGCACCTCGGCGCGGTCGATGTCACGCTCCTGGATGGCTGGGTCGGTTCAATCCACTGAACGGTTTCGGTGCCAAGTTCCAGTAACTGTCGCCGATCGGCCTAGAATGCGCGCCTTCTTGCGGCCGCACGGCGTGCCGCTCCCGATCCTGATTCCGGATGCCTGATGGACCTTCGCAAACTGAAGACCTTGATCGACCTCGTCTCGGAGTCGAACATCTCGGAGCTCGAGATCGCCGAAGCGGACGGCAAGGTGCGGATCGTGAAGGCACCGGCCGCGGGAGCGGCGCCGCCAGCCACGCATCCGCAGCCGCACATGAGCGATGCGGCCGCCGCCGCACCCGCTGAGAACGCCGTCGCCGCGGCGGAGCCGGACATCGCGGCCAATGTCGTCAAGTCGCCGATGGTCGGCACCTTCTATCGCTCGGCGAACCCGGGCGCGGACCCGTTCGTCGAGATCGGCAGCGTCGTCAAGGTCGGCGAGCCGATCTGCATCATCGAGGCGATGAAGATCATGAACGAGATCGAGGCGGACGCCGCCGGCACGATCCGCCAGATCCTGTGCGAGAACGGCCAGGCAGTGGAGTTCGGCCAGCCGCTGTTCGTCATCGAATGAGGCTCGCCTTCGACGCCCGGCAGCTCTCGCGCACGGCTGGCCGCCGCGACTGACGATGTTCAAGAAGATCCTGATCGCCAACCGGGGCGAGATCGCGTTGCGCGTCCAGCGCGCCTGCCGTGAACTCGGCGTCAAGTCGGTCATCGTCTACTCGGAGGCGGACCGCGACGCGAAATACGTCAAGCTGGCAGACGAAGCCGTCTGCATCGGTCCGGCGCCTTCGGCGCAGAGCTACCTCAACATGCCGGCGATCATCGCCACCGCGGAGGTCACCGACGCCGAGGCGATCCATCCCGGCTACGGCTTCCTCTCGGAGAACGCCGACTTCGCCGAGCGCGTCGAGCGCAGCGGCTTCACGTTCATCGGGCCGACGCCCGAGGCGATCCGGATCATGGGCGACAAGGTCTCGGCCAAGCAGGCGATGATCAAGTCGGGCGTGCCGTGCGTTCCCGGCTCCGAGGGCGCGCTGCCCGACGACCCGAAGGAGGCGATCAAGGCGGCGCGGGCGATCGGCTACCCGGTGATCATCAAGGCGGCCGGCGGCGGCGGCGGGCGCGGGATGCGCGTCGTCCACACCGAGGCGGCGCTGGTCTCGGCAGTGCAGACGACGCGCGCCGAGGCCGGCGCGGCGTTTTCGAATCCGGCGGTCTACATGGAGAAGTTCCTCCAGAACCCGCGCCACATCGAGATCCAGATCCTCGCCGACACGCACAAGAACGCGGTCTGGCTCGGCGAGCGCGACTGCTCGATGCAGCGCCGTCACCAGAAGATCATCGAGGAGGCGCCGGCGCCGGGAATCCAGCGCCGGGTGATCGAGAAGATCGGCGAGCGCTGCATTGCCGCCTGCAAGAAGATTGGCTACCGCGGTGCTGGCACGTTCGAGTTCCTGTACGAGAACAACGAGTTCTTCTTCATCGAGATGAACACGCGCGTCCAGGTCGAGCACCCGGTGACCGAGTGGGTGACCGGGATCGACATCGTGCAGATGCAGATCCGCATCGCCGCCGGCGAGAAGCTGCCGTTCCCGCAGCGCGCGATCGTCTGCCGCGGCCACGCGATCGAATGCCGGATCAACGCCGAGGACCCGTTCAAGTTCACGCCGTCGCCGGGTCGCGTCACAATGTGGCATCCGCCGGGCGGCCCTGGCGTGCGGGTCGATTCGCACGCCTACACGAACTACTTCGTGCCACCGAACTACGACTCGATGATCGGCAAGATCATCGTCCACGGCGACGACCGCAACCAGGCACTCGCGCGGATGCGCACGGCGCTCTCGGAGACGGTCGTCGAGGGGATCCAGACGAACATCCCGCTGCATCGTGAGCTGATGGTCGATGCCAAGTTCGTCGAGGGCGGGACGAGCATCCATTACCTGGAAGGCTGGCTCGACCAACACAAGCGTTGAGCGCGCGATGCACGCCCTCGCGCTCCTCGTTGCCGCCGCCGCGGTCGAAGCCTTGAGCGACCGGCTTGCCGACGAGCTCGGCGCGCTCTCGGTCTCGATCGAGGACGCCGACGCCGGCAGCGACGCCGAGCAACCGGTGTTCGACGAACCCGACGTCGCCGCGTCTGCAGCGTGGCGGCGCGCCCGCGTCGGCGCGCTCTTCGCCGACGAGGTGGATGCGATCGCGGCTGCGGCCGCCGTCGTCGCCGCATCGGCGGCGGGCGACGTGCACGTCGTCGCGATCTCGCCGGTCGTCGAGGAGGACTGGGTGCGTCTCACCCAGGCGCAGTTCGGCCCGTACCGGATCACCGACGACTTCTGGGTCGTGCCGACCTGGAGCGCTGTCCCGCCGGATGCGCGCCACGTCATCCGCCTCGACCCGGGACGCGCGTTCGGCACCGGCACGCATCCGACGACGCGGATGTGCCTGCGCTGGATCGCCGCCCACGGCACCGCCGGCGACGCTGCCTGGCGGCGCGCGCTCGACTACGGGTCGGGCTCGGGCGTGCTGGCGATCGCGGCGAGCCACTTCGGCGCCGGCGAGGTCGATGCCGTCGACGTCGATCCAGTGGCGATCGAGACATCGCGCGCGAACGCGCTTGCCAACGGCGTCGTGGTGCGTGCCGGCACGCCAGACACCGTCGCCGGGCCGTACGCGCTCGTCGTCGCCAACATCCTCGCCGCGCCGCTCAAGCTGCTCGCCCCGGTGCTGTCGGCCCTCGTCGATGCCGGCGGCGATCTCGTGCTGTCAGGCGTCCTCGATCGGCAGACCGACGGGCTGCGCGCGGCATACGCGCCCTGGATCGCCCTCGAGGCCCGAGCGCACGACGAGGGCTGGGTCCTCCTCGTCGGCAAGCGGCCCGCGGGGTCGCGCATGGCATGATTTGGCGATGAGTCTGGCGACGCGCTGCAGCTCTTGCGGGACGGCGTTTCGAGTCGTCCAGGACCAGCTCAAGGTGTCCGAAGGCTGGGTGCGTTGCGGCCGCTGCGACGCCGTCTTCAACGCGATCGAGGGCTTGTTCGATCTCGGACGCGACGCGCCGGCCGAAGCGGGCGAGCACACCGCCCCGCCCGCCGAGCGCGCCGCACCGGCGCGCGAGCCGGGCGAGCACGCAGAGCCGTCGCGGACCGCGGATTTCGAAAAGACCCTGCGCACTCCGCCGGCCACGGGGGCGCCTTCGCGGCCGGCTGTCAAGCCAGTCGAGAAGAAGGCAGCTGCGGCGGCGGACGTCGACGCTGTCGGGTCGAGTGGCGACGACGAGGACGACTCCACCGGGGACCTCGGCGAGCTGCTCGCCGATCCGATCGACGCCCGCCTGTTCGGCCCGCGCAAGCGCGCCGAGCATGCGCACAAGCCTCCCGCCGAGCTCGGCGGCCGCGACCGCGTCGAGTTCTCCGACGCGCGCTTCGATTCCGACCTGTTCGCCGACAACGCAACGGAGAACGAGGCCGACCTCGTCGTCTTGCCGGCGACCGACGCCGGCGCGCTGCCGCTCGAGAGCGAAGCACACCCGGAGTTCATCCGCCGCGCCGACCGGCGTGCGCGCTGGCAGAGCGGCGCGGCACGCGCCGCGCTCGGTGGCCTCGCGCTGGCCGCGACCGCGGTGCTGGTGCTGCAGGTCTCGCATCACTACCGCGACACGATCGCCGCGAGCTGGCCGTCGCTGCGGGCGCCGCTCGTCGCCTGGTGCCACGTCGCCGGCTGTCGGATCGAGGCCCCGCGGCACATCGAGGACGTCGTCGTCGAAAGCACTGCGCTGACACGGGCGCCGGCGGCCGACACCTTCGTCCTCTCGGTCACCCTGCGCAGCCGCAGCGCGATCGCGCTCGCCACGCCCTCGATCGATCTCGCCCTTACCGATGCGACCGGGCGCCTGGTCGCCCGTCGCGTCCTCGCGCCGCACGACCTCAATGCCGCCGAGGTGTTGCCGCCTCATGCCGAGTCCAGCCTGCAGGTGCTGCTCACCGCCGGCCCGGCGGCAGTGGTCGGCTACACGGTCGAGATCTTCTATCCCTGAATCGCGCGCTCGCGCGCACCACCCTTCTTCCTTGAGAACGCATGTCCGCCATCGTCTGTGGATCGCTTGCCTACGACAGCATCGCCAATTTCGGCGGCCGCTTCGCCGATCAGATCCTGCCCAATCAACTGCACGTCCTCAACGTCTCGTTCCTCGTCCCGACCTTGCGGCGCGAATTCGGCGGCTGCGCCGGCAACATCGCCTACAACCTCGCCGCGCTCGGCGGCGACCCGGTCGTGGTCGCGGCGCTCGGCGTCGACGGCGACGACTACCGCGCGCGCCTGCAGTCGTGGAGTGCGACGACGGCACACGTCCGCACGGTGCACGAGGCGTACACGGCGCAGGCGTTCATCATCACCGACCGAGACAACAACCAGATCACGGCATTTCACCCCGGCGCGATGCAGTGGGCGCACGAGACCGCAGTGCCCGCAGCCACCGACGTACGGATCGCGATCATCGCGCCGGACGGTCGCAGCGCCATGCTCGATCACGCGAGCCAGCTCGCAGCGGCAGGCATCCCGTTCATCTTCGACCCCGGCCAGGGGCTGCCGATGTTCGACGGCGAAGAGCTGCGCGCTTTCGTCGACCGCGCGGGCTGGGTCGCGGTCAACGACTATGAAGCGCAGATGCTCGTCGAGCGCACCGGCCGCTCGATCGAGCAGATGTCGAGGTCGCATTTGCGCGGCGTCGTCGTCACGCTCGGCGCCGAGGGCTGCGAGGTCTGGCAACAAGGCGAACGGACCGCGATTGCTGGCGTGGCCGCAACCGAGGTGGTCGACCCGACTGGCTGCGGCGACGCGTTCCGCAGCGCGATGCTGTTCGGCCTCGAGCGCGGCTGGCCGCTCGCCGACTGTGCCCGCCTGGGCAATCGGCTCGGCGCGCTGAAGATCGCGAGCCGCGGCGGCCAGAATCATGTGCTGGATCGCACGTTCGCTGGCTCCTGAGGCTCAAGTCCCGCTCGGTCCCGGCCGAAAGCTTCTCATGGACATTCGTCAGGCAGGCGTTCTCGCGGCGGCGATCCCGATCGCCATCGCCGTCGCTTCCGCGGTCATGTGGGCAGGCTGCCGCTGGTGGTACGGCCGCCAGCTCACGGCCGCCGGGCACCGGGTGCAGAAGCTCGAGAAGGCGCGGCTCTTCTCGCAGCAGCAGACCGCACAAGCACGCCAGCAGATCGGCTCGCTGAAGGCCGAGCTCGAAGTCCACCAGCAGGCAACGCTGGAGCTCGAGGCGGCCAAGCGTCGTACTGCCCAGCTCGAAGAAGCGATGCACACGGCCGACCGGGCGCGCGAGCGTCAGCGTGAGCGCGAGCGCGATTCGCTGCCCGAAGCCAGGATGCCGGTCGTTTCGGCACACGGCTTCGCCGACACCCAGATCCTCCCAGACTAGCCAGCGCGCGGCGCGCGGACACTCCGCGCCCAAGCACGTGCGCAACCGCGAGCGATCGCAAGCGGCCGCCCGCTCGAGGCACCGTCGCAAGCAACAAAAAGCCCGGCCGGAGCCGGGCTGATGACGGACGTCAGACGTCGGTCAGGGCTTGCTGCCGGTCGGGAACGGCCAAGCAGCTTGCGGGCTCAAGGCAGTCTTCGCCGGTACCGCGGGAGCGGCTGCGGGCATCGCGCCCATCGACGAGGACGCCTTCTTGGCAGGCGCTTTTCTGGCCGCCTTCTTGCCTGACGCCTTCTTGGCGGCCTTCTTGGCACCGCCGGCCTTCTTGGCGACGCGTCTTCTGGCGCCAGACTTCTTGGCAGCCTTCTTGGCGCCAGACTTCTTGGCGGCCTTCTTGGCGCCAGACTTCTTGGCAGCCTTCTTGGCGCCCTTCTTCGCGCCCTTCTTCGCGCCCTTCTTTGCGGCCTTCTTCGCGCCGGTCTTCTTGGCCGCGCGCTTCGCGCCGGTCTTCTTCGCGGTCGACTTGCGGGCGGTCTTCTTCGCGCCCATCGACTTCTTCGCGCTTGACTTCTTCGCCGTCGATTTCCGAGCGGCTTTCTTCGCAGTTGCCATCACGTTTCTCCTTGATCAAGTTGACATGGAACCACGGCCTTCGACGCGTCGTCGGCCGGTGGCTATTCATCGCCCGCGAACTGCCCAGGAGGGGCGCCCCAGTCCGATGAATCCGGGTGCAGGCCGGCAACGCTCGTGGTCGCTGCTCTGGTCCTGCGAATCTTGATCTCTCACTTGCCGACGCGATGTCATGCGACGGCTTCTACTCCCACGACAGCGCACCACCAGTCTGGTAGTCGATGACGCGGGTCTCGAAAAAGTTACGCTCCTTCTTCAGGTCGATCATCTCGCTCATCCACGGGAACGGGTTTTCCTCGTTCGGGAAGAGCTCCTGAAGGCCGATCTGCACCGCTCGCCGGTTGGCGATATAGCGCAGATAGCCCTTGAACATGGACGCGTTCATGCCGAGCACGCCGCGCGGCATGGTGTCTTCCGCGTAGCGATATTCGAGCGCGACCGCCTTCTCGAACAGCTCGCGGACCTCGGCCTTGAACTCCGTCGTCCACAGATGCGGGTTCTCGGCCTTGATCTGGTTGATGAGGTCGATGCCGAAATTGCAGTGCATCGACTCGTCGCGCAGGATGTACTGGTATTGCTCGGCTGCGCCGGTCATCTTGTTCTGCCGGCCGAGCGCCAGGATCTGCGTGAAGCCGACGTAGAAGAAGAGCCCTTCCATCAGGCAGGCGAAGACGATCAGCGACTTGAGCAGCGTCCGATCGCTCTCGGCCGTGCCGGTGTGGAAGTTCGGATCCATGATCGCCTCGATGAAGGGGAGCAGGAACTCGTCCTTCTCGCGGATCGACGCGACCTCGTGGTAGGCGTTGAAGATCTCGCCCTCGTCGAGCCCGAGGGACTCGACGATGTACTGATAAGCGTGGGTATGGATCGCCTCCTCGAACGCCTGGCGCAGCAGGAACTGCCGGCATTCGGGCGCCGTGATGTGGCGATAGGTGCCGAGGACGATGTTGTTGGCAGCGAGCGAATCGGCGGTAACGAAGAAGCCCAGGTTGCGCTTGACGATCCGCCGCTCGTCCTCGGTCAGGCCACTCGGGTTCTTCCAGGTCGCGATGTCGCGCGACATGTTCACTTCCTGCGGCATCCAGTGGTTCGCACAGGTCGCGAGGTACTTCTCCCACGCCCACTTGTACTTGAACGGCACCAGCTGATTGACGTCGGTGCTGCCGTTGATGATCCGCTTGTCGGCGGCGCGGACGCGCCGGGTGGCCGAGGCTGCGGCCGAAGCGGTTGCGGGAACGACCTGCCGCTGCGCAGGCAAGGTCGCTTCGGAGATGAGAGGAGGCGCGGCAACGGCCGACGGCAAAGCGGTAACCGCGCGCGGCGCGGTGCTTGCGGCAGGTACGTTCTCGGTGGTTCTGTCTTCTTCCCAAACCAGCATTGCGGGGTTTTCCTCTACCGGCGGATTATCGGATCGATGTCTTTGAAGCCCAAGACATATCAACGCTGCGGCTTCAATTTTGTTGCTCTGTTGCATCGCGCGCGGCGGAAGAACGGTACTCGTTCACGCCGCGCACGCGTGATGCACTTGCTCACTGACACGCTTCGCACTCGGGGTTGTCGAGCGAGCAGAACTTGACGTCGCTCGCGACCTCGTCGTTGGCGACGGTCGCAGGCGCGCCTGCTGCAACCGGCGCGACGCCGCCGCGCGATCCGTTCGAGACGGCATTGAGCTGGCTCGACTTCACCGTCGATTTCTCGGCGTTGGTCGCGCTCAGCGTGCGCAGGTAATACGTCGTCTTCAGGCCGCGCAGCCAAGCGAGCTTGTACGTTTCGTCGAGCTTCTTGCCCGATGCGCCGGCCATGTAGATATTGAGCGACTGCGCCTGGTCGATCCACTTCTGGCGTCGCGCCGCCGCCTCGACGAGCCACTGCGTCTCGATCTCGAACGCGGTCGCGTAGAGCGCCTTCAGGTCCTCGGGGACGCGGTCGATCCGGCGCAGCGACCCATCGAAGTGCTTCAGGTCCATCACCATGACCTCATCCCAGAGGCCTGCCTTCTTGAGGTCGCGCACCAGGTATTCGTTGACGATGGTGAATTCGCCCGACAGGTTCGACTTGACCGACAGGTTGCCGAACGAGGGCTCGATCGAGGCGCCGACGCCGACGATGTTGGAGATCGTCGCGGTCGGCGCAATCGCGACGCAATTCGAGTTGCGCATGCCGTGGACGCTGATGCGGGCGCGCAGCTCGTCCCAGTCGAGGGTCGCGCTGCGGTCGATTTCAACCAGCGGACGGTCGGTGCCGCCTTCGCCCTGCAGCGTGCCGCGCTGCTCGGCCAGCAGGTCGAGCGAGTCGACCGGCAGGATGCCGCGGTCCCAGAGCGAGCCGCGATAGCTCGAATAGCGGCCTCGCTCCTCGGCAAGCTCGGTCGACGCCCAGTACGCGTGGTAGCAGACCGCCTCCATCGAGCGGTCGGCGAACACAATCGCCTGATCGGATGCGTACGGCAGCTTCAGCTCGTAGAGCGCGTCCTGGAAGCCCATGATGCCGAGACCGACCGGGCGATGCTTTAGGTTCGAGTCGCGCGCCTTCTTGACCGCGTAGTAGTTGATGTCGATGACGTTGTCGAGCATCCGCATCGCCGTCGCCACCGTCTTCTTGAGCTTGGCCTGGTCGAGCGTGCCGCCGGCGATGTGCTGCGCCAGGTTGACCGAGCCGAGGTTGCAGACCGCGATCTCGGTGGGACCGGTGTTGAGGGTGATCTCGGTGCAGAGGTTGCTCGAGTGGACGACGCCGACGTGCTGCTGCGGCGAGCGCACGTTGCACGCGTCCTTGAACGTGATCCAAGGGTGTCCGGTCTCGAACAGCATTGTCAGCATGCGCCGCCAGAGGTCGGCCGCCTTGACCTTCTTGAACAGCTTCAGCTCGCCGCGCGCCGCCTTCTCCTCGTAGCCGACGTAGGCCTCCTCGAAGGCGCGGCCAAACTTGTCGTGCAAGTCCGAGCAAGTCGAGGGCGAGAACAGCGTCCACTCGCCGCCTTCCATGACCCGCTTCATGAACAGGTCGGGCACCCAGTTCGCGGTGTTCATGTCGTGCGTGCGCCGACGGTCGTCGCCGGTGTTCTTGCGCAGCTCGAGGAACTCCTCGATGTCGAGATGCCAGGACTCGAGGTAGGCGCAGACCGCGCCTTTCCGCTTGCCGCCCTGGTTGACCGCGACCGCGGTGTCGTTGACGACCTTCAGGAACGGCACGACGCCCTGACTCTTGCCGTTGGTGCCCTTGATGTGACTGCCGAGCGCACGGACGTTGGTCCAGTCGTTGCCGAGGCCGCCGGCGAACTTCGACAGCAGTGCGTTCTCCTTGAGGGCCTCGTAGATGCCGTCGAGGTCGTCGGAGACAGTCGTCAGGTAGCAGCTCGAGAGCTGCGAGCGGCGGGTTCCGGAATTGAAGAGCGTCGGCGTCGAGCTCATGAAGTCGAACGTCGAGAGCACCTCGTAAAACTCGATCGCGCGTTCCTCGCGGTCGATCTCGTTCAGGCTCAACCCCATCGCCACGCGCATGAAGAATGCCTGCGGCAGCTCGATGCGGGCGTCGTCGTGGTGCAGGAAATAGCGGTCGTAGAGCGTCTGCAGGCCGAGGTAGTCGAACTGCAGGTCGCGCTCTGCCTTCAGCGCGGCGCCGAGGCGGGCGAGGTCGAACTGGAGCAGCTTCTCGTCAAGCAGCTCGGCAGCGACGCCCTTCCTGACGAATTGCGGAAAGTACTCGGCGTAGCGCGCCTGCATGTCGGACTGGAGCAACTCCTCGCCGAGGATCTCGCGCCGGATCGTGTGCAGCAGCAGCCGTGCCGTCGCACGGGTGTAGCCGGGGTCCTTCTCGATCAGCGTGCGCGCGGCGAGGATCGCCGCCTTGTGGACTTCGTCGATCGGAACGCCGTCGTAGAGGTTGCGTCGCGTCTCGGTCAGGATCGGCTCGGGCCGGACGTCGGCGCCCAGGCCGGCACACGCCGACTCGATCAGCGCCTGCATGCGCGCGGAATCGAACGGCACGCGGACGCCGCGGTCGGTGACCATCAGCACCGGCGGCGCCGCGACTTTCGCTTCGCCCTGGCGCGCGCGCTCCTGCGCGCGGCGCTCACGGTAGAGCACGTAGGCACGCGCAACCTCGTGGTGGCCGCCGCGCATCAGCCCGAGCTCGACCTGGTCCTGCACGTCCTCGATATGGAAGGAGCCGCCGCCCGGACGCGAGCGCAGCAGACCGCGCACGACCGTCTCCGTCAGCTGGTCGACCGTCTCGCGCACGCTCGCCGATGCCGCGCCCTGGGTGCCATGGACGGCGAGAAACGCCTTCATCAGCGCGACCGCGATCTTGTTCGGCTCGAACGACACGACGGCGCCGTTGCGGCGCAGGATCTGGTAGCCCTGGTACGCCGACGCGGCGGGCGCCGACCGCGCCGTGGGCCAGGTCGAAGCCGGAGCGACGGGGCTCGCCTGGACGGTGGTTGCTTGCATGGGGTCCCCTCTGGGTGCCCCGGCGTACGTGTGCGCCGGGGATGCTTTGTGGCACCGCTTCGGCGCCGCCGCCAAAGCTTGGATGGTCTCGCCGGTCAGGCGCCGCCAAGGTCGGCGGCGGATGGTCGTCGAGGCAAAATCAGAATACGCGACGAACACTATATCTAGGGTCTGAACGCTCGACAACCACTACCTATAGCGTCTAACCCGTAGATTTGTCACGGATCGATTGTCGCCGATCCGGCCTTGACACGAGGCCGAAAGGGCCTTGCCGGAACTGCCATTTCAGGCCGCGAAACGAAACGCCGACGGTGCGCTCAGGCGGCGCAGCAGCTGCCAGTCGAAGCCTGCGCCGGGATCAGCCTTGCGCCCGGGCGCGACATGCTCGTGGCCGGCGACAGCGGCAATCGGATAGTGCTCGGCAACGCTTCGCAGCAGCGCCGCGAGCGCCGGATACTGGCGCTCGTCGAAGGGCTCGCCTTCGAGGCCTTCGAGCTCGATTCCCACCGAGAAGTCGTTGCAACCTTCGCGACCATGCCACGACGAGGCGCCGGCGTGCCAGGCGCGATCGTCGCAGGAGACGAATTGCCGCAGGTCACCATCGCGGCGGACGAGAAAATGCGCCGACACCACCAGGCCGCGGATCGTCTCGAAGTACGGATGCGAGCTCCAGTCGAGCCGATTCGTGAATAGCCGCTCGATGTCGTCGCCGCCAAACTGACCCGGCGGCAGGCTGATCGAATGCAGAACGACCAGGTCGACGACCGTCGCCTCTGGTCGCGGGCCGAAGTTCGGCGACGGGACGTGGTGCGCGCGCCGCAGCCAGCCGCTGCGCCACTCGCCGCCGCTCACTCGCGGTCCGCGCTGCCCGAATCGCCGCCGACGTTGACGTGGAGGCGCGCCATCCGGTAGCGCATCTGGCGCAGCGACAGGCCGAGGCTGATGCCGGCCGCGGTGCGGTTGAAGCGGTGGTGCTCGAGAGCTCGGACGAGGATGTCGCGCTCGACGTCGTCGAGGTAGCGAGCGAGATCGCTCGGCAGCGGCTCCTCGATCGGTGCCATTCGCGCTGCGCCGCGCGCGGCGTCGGCGCCGGGCTCGGTGGCGACCGCGATCTGATCGAGCTCCTGCGCGGCGCTGTCGGTGAAGACCGATTCGGGCAGGCCGAGATCGTAGACGTCGAGCTCCTCTGCCCCCGAGAGCGCCACGGCCCGATGAAGCAGGTTCTCGAGCTCGCGGACGTTGCCGGGGAACGGGTAACGGGAGAGGTGAACGAGCGCGTCGCGCGTCAGCCGCGGCGGCGGCCAGACGCCGGCGTCGCGGGCGAGCCGCTCGAGGACGCGCTCGCTGATTCCCATCAGATCCTCGAGTCGCTCACGCAGCGGCGGCACGCGGATCTGGATGACGTTCAGCCGGTAGTAGAGATCCTGGCGGAACTGGCCGGTCTGGACCTCGGCGCCGAGATCCTTGTGCGTTGCGCTCAGCAGGCGGACGTCGACCGGCTGCTCGGTGACCGCGCCGACCGGCCGCACCGAGCGTTCCTGGATCGAGCGCAACAGCTTCGACTGCATCGACAGCGGCAGGTCGCCGATCTCGTCGAGGAAGAGCGTGCCGCCGTTGGCGGCCTGGAAGAATCCCTCGCGGTCGTCGTTCGCGCCGGTGAACGCACCCTTGCGGTAGCCGAAGAACTCAGCCTCGAGCAGCTGCTCCGGGATCGCGCTGCAGTTGACCGGCACGAACGGCATCGCGCCTCGCGTGCTGACCTCGTGAATGGCGCGGGCGACGAGCTCCTTGCCGGTTCCCGACTCACCGCTGACGAGCACCGGCGCCATGCTGCGCGCCACCTTCTCGACGAGTGAGCGGACCTGCTGCATCGCCATCGACTGCCCGGCCATGCGGCCGAGCGCTGCACTCACCGGCGCCGAAGCCGCCGGCGTCGCCGCCGGACGCGGCGCTCGCGCCGGCACCGAGGTGCGATGCTCCGACGGCAGCGTCGACGGGTCGACTGTCGGCGCGCCGCTGCCGCCGCGGCCGAGGGCGGAGGCGACGACGCCGCGGAACTGCTTGAGGTCGACCGGCTTGGTGAGGTAGTCGTAGGCGCCGGCCTTCAGCGCTTCGACTGCGTTCTCCGACGACCCGTAGGCGGTGATCACGATCGCCTTCTCGCGCCGGCCGCTCTCCTCGAGCCAGCGCAGGACGTCGAGACCGCTGCCGTCCGGCAGCCGCATGTCGGTAATCACCGCGCTGTAGGTGCGGTCCTTCAGATGGAGGAGCGCTTCCTGCACCGTGCCCGCGGTGTCGAGGTCGTAACCCTCGCGCAAGAGCGTCAGCTCGTAGAGCGTGCGCAGGTCGGGCTCGTCGTCGACGACGAGCAGGCTGAAATGCGAGGCAGTGGTCATGGTGTGAGCGTCGCGCGGTTGGCGGCGGCCTGGACGATGCCGCGCCTCACGTCGACGTAGAAGTCGTTGCGGCGCGGCTCCTCGGACGCAAGAGGCCGGTAGTCGATGCGGGCGCCGTATCGTTCGCAGAGCTCGCGGCAAATGTAAAGACCGAGACCCGCGCCGCGGCTGCGCGTCGAGAAAAACGGCTCGAACAAATAGGCCTCGACGTCGGCCGCAATGGGCGCGCCGTCGCTCTGGACGCTGAAGACGGCGCGGCCGGCATCGTCGGCCGAGGCGGCCAGCCGAACCAGCACCGCGCCCGGCTTGTCGCTGGCGTGGCGGCGCGCGTTGTCGAGCAGGTTGACGAGCACGCGGCGCAGGTGCTCGATGTCGAACACGACGCCGATCGTCTCGGCCGGCAGCTCGACCTGGAGCATTCCAGCACCACCGATCTCGACGCCGGCGGCCTGCGCCCACTCGGCGCAGATCGCGGCGATCCGTGTCGTCGCGTCGATCGCAGCGACGTCCTGCACCTGCCCCGGCGCAACCTCCATGACGTCGTCGACGATCAGCTTCAGCCGCTCGACGTTCTCGGTCACCATCAGCATTAGCTGGCGTTGCGCCGGGTCGGTCGCGTCCTCCGAGAGGAGAGCGTTGGCCTGCGAGATCGCGGCGAGCGGATTGCGGATCTCGTGCGCGATGCCGGCGGAGACGCGGCCCATCGCCGCGAGCTTTTCCTGGCGGCTTCTCGCCTGCACGTTGCGAACGTCCTCGAGGAAGAGGACGCAGAACGCCTCGCTCGCGGGCGGCTCGCGCTTCCTCGTGAAGCGGACGCGGACGCGCAGGGTGCGGCGCGAATCGGGCGCGAACTGGATCGCGACGTCGCGGCCGGCTTCGGGCCATGACGCCTCGGCGAACGCGCGCTCCACGGCGCGCACCAGTGCTCCCCATGCCGGCGCACCACGCAGCAGGAACGGCGCCGGCCGGCTCATTCCTTCCGGGGCGAGCAGCCGGCGCGCCGCCGGATTGGCCGCTCGCACCTTGCCGGCGCGGTCGACGACCAGCACGCCGTCGGCCATCTCCTCGATGACGAGCCGGTTGAGCTGCGCTTGCTGGCGCGCCATCTCGAGACTGCCGCGCGCGCTCAGCTCCTCGCGTGCAAGCCGGCCGGCGAGCTCGCCGGCGAGCACCGTGATGACGAAAAAGCCGCTGCCAGCGAGGCCCGCCTGCGTCATCAGCAAGGTCGCATCGCCGCCCGAAACGATGCCGAGCCACGCCGTGACGAGCAGCGCCAGCGTCGCCACCGCCGCGGTCGCCAGCGCCAGCACGCGCGGCGTCAACACTCCCGCCATCAGCACCGGCAGCACCAGCAACGCGACGTAGTTGAAGCTCGACCCCGGCGAGAGGACGTGGAGCATCGTGAAGAGCGCGAGGTCGGCGCCGATCGTCGCCAGCCACTGCGGGCTGCTCAGGCGCGCGAACGCCTGTGGCGCGGCGCCGCCGCGAAAGCGCGGCAGCAGCCACATGCTGATCGTAAGCGCCGCATAGGCGATGCTGACGGCGACTACAGCGCCGCCGGGCCGCAGGCCGAAGACCCCGGTCAGCGCCAGCGTCACGATGAGCGCGACGCCGATCGCCGCACGCGCGGCGATGAACGCGCCGTAGATGCGCGCGAAGGTCGTCTCGGCGATGCTGCGTCCGGCGCGCGCCGAGGGCTCGCGGGCGGCGTCGCCGTCGCCCTGCCCCCACGAGACGGTGAACCGCGAATCGTCCATCAGCGACGGCGCGTCGCCGGTGGCATCGAAGGCGCCGAACCACGACTCGTCGACGACGGTGCGCCGGCGCGACGGGCGAGCGGGCGCGTTCGACGCTGCGCTCATCGCTTCTTCGCCTCCGCTGCCTCGAATGCGGCGCGATGCGCATCGCCGCAGAAGACGCCGCCGCGGCCCGGCAGCGCTTCGTCGCGCGGCAGGTGCACGCCGCAGTAGGCGCACGCGATCATTGGCTGCGGGCTCGGCGGCGTCGCCGGGCCGCGACGCGGGCCGCGCCGCATCGCCGTGCCACGCAGTAGCCAGAGCAGCACGACGACGGCGATCAGGAAGATGACGATCTTCATCGAGCGCTCACGATGCGGGCGGGCGGTGCAGGACGACCTCGAGGACGAAGCGAGAACCGACGTACGCCAGCAGCAGCAACGCCGCCCCGACGTAGACGCCGCGCGTCGCGCGCGGGCCGCGCCAGCCGAACGCGCTGCGGCCGGCGAGCAGCCCTGCGAAGACGAGCCAGCCGAGGACCGAGAACACCGCCTTGTGGTCCCAGCGCCAGCTGTCGCTGAACCAGATGCCGAGGACGATCGCCGCCGACAGCACGACGAACCCGGCACCGACGAAACGGAACGTCAGCCTCTCGAGGCGTAGCAGCGGCACCCCTTGTGGCGTCGGGTCCGTGAGCGACGGCGCTCGCCGCATCTGCCGCTCGGCACGGTTGAGGAGCAGCGCGTGCAGCACGGCGACGCCGAACAGGCCGTACGACGCGACGCCGAGCAACCAGTGCAGCGGCGCCCACACCGATGCCGCCTGCGGATGAACCTGGCCCGGGAACACCCACGCCAGGACGACCACAGCGACACCAAGCGTGGCGAGCGCGCGGCGGGCGCCGGCGAGCGGAACGAAGCGGGTCTCGAACTCGTAGACGGCGAGGACGAGCCAGAGCGTCACCGAGAGCGCTGGCGCGAAGCCGAAGCGCGCGCCGGGTCGATCGGAGCCGATGCCGGCGACGTCGATGACGATCGAGACGCCCTGCATGATCCAGCCGACCAGCAACGCCGCGCGCAGCCCGGACGAATAACGCTCGCCGGGAACCGCGGCGGCGAGATAGCAGACGAGAGCGACGACGCTCGGCGCGGTGAGCGCCAGCGCCATCGGCGTGACGGCGCCCGCGTCGGGACCGAACGATAGAATCATCGGCTGAAGTGTACTGATGGACCTTCGCCCGACGACGTGGCTTCTGCCCTCACCGACCGCCTGAGCCGACTCGTCAAGACGATGCGCGGCTCGGCCCGCATCACCGACGAGAACGTCCAGGACATGCTGCGCGAGGTGCGCGTGGCCCTTCTCGAGGCCGACGTCGCGTTGCCGGTGGTGCGCGATTTCATCGCCCGCGTCAAGGAGCGCGCCCTCGGCGCCGAGGTCGCTGGCTCGCTGTCGCCGGGCCAGGCGCTGGTCGGTGTCGTCGACCGCGAGCTCGCCGCGACGATGGGGCCGGACGGCGGCGGCATCGCCGAACTCGATCTGGCGACACAGCCGCCAGCGGTGATCCTGATGGCCGGGCTGCAGGGCGCCGGCAAGACGACGACCACCGCCAAGCTCGCCAAGCACCTGATCGAAAAGCGCCGGAAGAAGGTGCTCACCGTTTCGGCCGACGTCTACCGGCCGGCGGCGATCGAGCAGCTGAAGACGGTGACGCGCCAGGCAGGCGCCGAGTGGTTCGCGTCGAGCAAGGACGACGCGCCGGTCGCGATCGCGCATGCCGCGCTCGAGCACGCGCGCCGCCACTACTTCGACGTCCTGCTGGTCGACACCGCCGGGCGCCTCGCAATCGACGACAAGCTGATGGCCGAGATCCGCGAGCTGCACGCGGCGCTGAAGCCGATCGAGACCCTCTTCGTCGTCGACGCTATGCAGGGCCAGGACGCGGTCAACACCGCCAAGGCGTTCAAGGAAGCGCTGCCGCTCACCGGCATCGTCCTCACCAAGATGGACGGCGACTCGCGCGGCGGTGCGGCGCTCTCGGTGCGAACGATCACCGGCGCGCCGATCAAGTTCGCCGGCACGAGCGAGAAGCTCGACGGGCTCGAGGTCTTCGACGCCAAGCGCCACGCCGGCCGGATCCTCGGCATGGGCGACATCGTCGGCCTCGTCCAGGAGGTCGAGAAGAACGTCGACGTTGCCGCGGCGCAGAAGCTCGCCGACAAGGTCAAGGCCGGCAGCAGCTTCGATCTGAATGACTTCCTGTCGCAGATTTCACAGATGAAGAAGATGGGTGGTCTTGGCGGCCTGCTGGACAAGCTACCCTCGCAGCTGTCCGGGCGCGCCGGTCAACTCGGGCCGGCCGAGCTGGAACGCGCCGAGCGTGACGTTCGTCGCATGGAAGGCATCATCTGCTCGATGACGCCGCTCGAGCGCAGAAAGCCCGAGCTGCTGAAGGCGACCCGGAAGCGCCGCATCGCCAACGGTGCGGGAGTGCAGGTGCAGGATGTCAACCGGCTGCTCAACCAGTTCGGGCAGATGCGCGATGTGATGAAGAAGATGAAGGGCGGCGGGATGATGAAGATGATGAAGCGGATGGGCGGCATGAAGGGAATCGGCGGGATGCGCTGAGCGCCCGCGACGCCCGCTGCATCAAGGGAAGCGATGGATCCCAACAACGCGCCCATCTACGTCTCGCTCACGGCCCTCCTGTGTGCCGTGCCCCTCATTTGGTGGCTGGCGCGAAGGAAAGGTCCGCCGATGCGTCCCGAGACGCCGGCGGAGCGGCTCGACACTCTCATCGGCTGGCCTCCCGAGCCGACGCGCATCCTGCGCTCTTCGGAGCGGCTGGCGTTCAGCACCCTGAAGCTCGCATTGCCCGGCTACCTGATCCTGGCCCAGGTACCGCTCGCGCGCTTCCTCAGCGTTCCGAAGCGCAATTCGTACGCCGAGTGGATGCGCCGCCTCGGCAACCAGTGCATCGACTTCGTCGTCTGCGACGTCACGTCCCAGGTCGTCGCCGTCGTCGAGGTCCGGCCGCCGCTGGACCAGGTCGACGAGAAGGTACGCGTCCGCCTCGATCGTGTCGCCCGGGCGCTCAAGGCTGCCAAGATCCCGCTTCACGTCTGGAACGAGGAGAAGCTGCCGTCGATCGAGGCAGCGCGCGAGAAGATCCTGCCGAACGTTCCGGCCGTGCCGACATTCATCGCCAAGAAGGCGGCTCCGGCGATGCCCGCCGCGTCGGCGGCCGTCGTCGGCGCGGCCGAGTTCAGCGAGGCGGCGTTCGGCGACGCGGCGATGAACGAGCCGACCCTGGCCGAGGCGTCGCTCGGCGGCGCCTACGTCGAGGGCGGTCCCGCGGTCGATCCGTTCGCCGACACCGACCGCGACTGGTCGAAGGGCGAGGTCATCGAAGTGCGCGAGCCGAGCAACACGTCGTGGTTCGACGACCTCGACTCGGTC
>DASXIP010000284.1:0-2419 GCA_036497875.1 Caldimonas sp. | reverse complement strand
GGCCGGATCGACCAGTCGATCGCGATGGCGGCGCTCTTCACCGCCTACCACCTCGGCTGCAAGGCGATCCTCGCGCTCACCGAGTCGGGCTCGACCGCGCTCTGGATGAGCCGGCAGAAGATCCACGTGCCGATCTTCGGGATCACCTCGCAGATCAAGACGCAGCGCCGGATGGCGATGTACCGCAACGTGACGCCGCTTCTGATGCCGCCGTTCGACGACCGCGACACGGCGCTCCAGCACGCCGAAAAGCTGCTCGTCGACGCCGGCGTTCTCAAGCCCGGCGACACCTACGGCATCACCTGTGGCGAGCCGATGGGCTATCCCGGCGGCACCAACATGCTGAAGGTCGTCCGCGTCGGCTGACGTGCGCGCGCCGAGGTGCCCCGGGCCGGACTACCTCGTCGATGGCAACTCGATCCGCACGCGCGCAGGCAGTTGTGACAAGCGAATGGCGTCCGCCGCGCCGGCGCTCTGAGCGCCGTCGATCCAGACCCGCGACGTCTTGGGCCACGGTCCCCGCAAGACGACCCCGCCGGGCGGCTGCGTGCGCAGGGCCTGGACGTCGATCTCGACCACTGCGCGCCCGTCGACCGTGACCGCTCGCCCGGTCCAGCTCAGGCGGCCATAGGGCGTCCGCAAGTCCTGCAAGGCCAGGCCGGGGCCGTCGAACCACGACATCGGAACTCCGGCCGCGAGGTTCATCGAGTGCGCGCCTTCGTCTTCGTACGCGAACAGGTCGAGCACCGAGCGGATCTGGTCCGACGCGACCCAGCCATGCGGCATGTCGCCGAGGAAGCGCGGCTCGCGCGCATTGCGCACCACCAGCTCGGCCCACTGATTCCAGCCGGCCGGACGTCGGTCGCGATAGAAGAACGCCGCCGCCTGCAGCGCTCGCTCGCGCTCGCCGAGCCGTACCAGGCTGCCGACGGTGCGCCATTCGTAGGGCGTATAGGCGTCCCACGCCCTTGCGCCGCTGCGGCGTTCGCTGAAGTCGCGCCAGTAGCGCCCGAAGGTGTTGCGCACGAGCGCGTCGGGCAGCGTCCCCAGCAGGCCGCCCGGGCTGAGCGCGATCGTGCTCGATGTCGGGTCGACATCGCCGCGGTCGGCCGCACCCGGCAGCACGTCGAGCGCGTGCAGTTTCGTGCTGGCGGAAAGCGACGCGACCAGGTCGGCGAGGAACTCGGCACGCTGGCCGGCAATGCGTGTCGCGTCGTCGGTCAGTCCGAGTGCCTGCGCGAGCTCGAGCGCGCTCCGATAGCCGATCGCCGTCCAGAAGTCGTCCCAGTACGAGTACGCCGGCTGGTCCGAATAGCCTTCGTGGCTGATCGAGGGCGGCATCAGGCCGAAGTAGGCGCGGCGATCGGGCGTGAGGTTGGCCTGTGACCGCTCGCTCGTCCTGAGCGCATTCATGTGCTCGACTGCCCGGCGTACGTGCGGCCACAAGACACGCGCCGTGGCTTCGTCGCGGGTGTACCGCCAGAGGTCGGCGGCGGCGAAGGCGAACTCGCCGTCGCTGTCGTTCTCGGGTACCGGGTCGGCACCGCGCGCGGTCGCACAGCACGGCACCTTGCCGTTCGCGAACTGGAACGGCGCGAACCAGAGGAGGAAGTCGCGTGCGACGTCGTCCTGGCCGAGGCGGAGGAGCGCCGACGAGGTGAGCGCGCCGTCGCGGATCCACGACCGGGCGTATGCGCGCGGCCCTGGCTGCAGGGCTGCCGCGCTGCGGTTGACGAGGATGTGGCCGAGCGCCGTGCGCAGCGTGCGCGCGATGTCTTCGACCTCGACTGGGCCGGTGATTCGAACGCCGTCCAGCCGAGCTCGCCAATGCGCGGCGGCACGCTCCTCTGCTGCCGCGACGCCGGCCATCGTCGCCGCGACCGGTGCGCCGCTGACGGGCAACGCTACCGCAACCTCGCGCTCCTCGCCGGGACGCAGCCGCAGGTCGAACGACAGCACGGCGCTGGCGAAGCCCGCAGGGTCGTCGACACGCATCGGTCCTGGCGATGGCACACGCTCGCGCAGCCAGTCGCCGACCGGCCCCGCCGCCAGCGGCTCGAGCCGCACCCCGCTCGGGACGACGAGCGGTCGCAGCCTCGGCACCCCATTGACGGCAAGCGCCTGGCCGTCCCAGAGCAATTCGCCGACTGCGCTCGCGCCGCCCGGGTGGGCGAGAAACTGGGTCGGCGGGTTCGCCTGGAACGGCCGCCAGGCGAGCGCGAGCGTCACCTGCCGCGCCTGCCTGCCCAGGCTGCGGATGCGGTAGCGCGCCAGCGCCTGCGCTGCGTCGGGCGTGCCGTCGCCGAAGGCGCCGATGTCGAGCGCGAGGTCACCGATGCGCCAGTGCACCGAGGGCATCGGCAGGTCGCCATTGCGCAGCGTGTGGCTGATGCGCGCGTCGGCCCAGCTCAGCACCTTG
>DASXIP010000283.1:0-3893 GCA_036497875.1 Caldimonas sp. | reverse complement strand
ACTTCTTTGCACCTCCCGGAGCGGACGCGGCCGGAGCAGTCGTCCCGCCGGCATCGGCTGCCTTGCTGAACAGGAACTGGCTGATCAGGCTCTCGAGCACCACCGCCGATTGTGTCTGCTTGATCTCATCGCCCGCTACCCACATCTTCTCCGATGCGCCGGGCTCGACGCCGACGTATTGGTCGCCGAGAAGTCCCGAGGTGAGGATCCGCAATGATGAATCCTTCGGGAACTGGACATCGCGCTGGATCGCGAGCTCGACGACGCCCTGGTAGAGCTTCGGGTCGAGCTTGATCGAAGCGACACGGCCGACCGTGACGCCGGCGCTGCGCACCGGGGCGCGCACTTTGAGCGCTCCGATGTTGTCGAAGTACGCCTTCAGCGTGTAGGTGTCGCCGCTGCTGAAGGTGCCGAGGTTGGCTGCCTTGAGGGCGAGGAAGACCAGCCCCGCCATTCCGAGCAGCACGAAGATGCCGACCAACATTTCTACGCTTTTCTTGCCCATCGATCGTTCCGGTGTGTGCGCGTTGAAGGGAAGGCGAGCGCCGCTAGGGCGTCGAGAACATGAGCGCGGTGAGGACGAAGTCCATCATGAGGACGCCAAGAGATGCGATGACGACGGTTCGCGTCGTGCCGTGGGCGACGCCCTCGGGAGTTGCCTCCGCCTCGTAGCCCTGGTAGAGCGCGATGAAGGTGCAGATGAAGCCGAACACGATGCTCTTGACGATGCCGTTGCCGATGTCGCGGCGGACGTCGACGCCCGACTGCATGATCGACCAGAAGTTGCCGGCGTCGACGCCGATCAGCAGCACCGCGACGACGTAGGCGCCGAGGATGCCGATCGACGAGAACAGGATCGCCAGGATCGGCATCGAGACGATGCCGGCAAGAAAGCGCGGTGCCAGCACGCGGCTCTTCGGGTCGACTGCCATCATGTCCATCGCGGCGAGCTGCTCGCCCGCCTTCATCAGGCCGATCTCGGCGGTCAGCGAGGTGCCGGCGCGACCGGCGAACAGCAGCGCGGTGACGACCGGCCCGAGCTCTCGCGTCAGCGACAGGTTGACGATCAGGCCGAGCGATTCCGACGCGCCGTAGGTGACGAGCGCGTAGTACATCTGCAGCGCGAGGACGAAGCCGACCGCGAGGCCCGAGGCGAGGATGATGACGAGCGAGAGGTTGCCGATCGCATGAATCTGGGCGACGACAAGGTAGGGACGCCGCAATGCCGCCGGGCAGGCGCGCAGAATTTCGAGAAAGAACGTGGCATGGTGGCCGAGGATGCGCAGCACTTCAAGCGTGCGCCGGCCGACGGCGGCGATGGCGTCGGTCATCTCGGCCGCCCCCCGTCGGCGACGTTGCCGCCGCGGCTCACGCACTCACTCCGAAGTCTTCCGCGAGCGGCCTGGCCGGATAGTGGAAGCGCACCGGACCATCGGGCTCCCCGCGGATGAACTGGCGCACATAGGGATCTTCCGATCCGGCCAGCTGCTTCGGCGTCCCCTGCGCAACCACCTTGCCTTGCGACGACATCAGGTAGGCGTAGTCGCAGATCGAGAAGCACTCGTCGACGTCGTGCGAGACGAGAATCGACGTCGCGCCTGTCGTGTCGTTGAGGGTGCGAATCAGGTTGGCTGCAATCGACATCGAGATCGGGTCGAGCCCCGCGAACGGTTCGTCGTACAACAGGAGCTCGGGGTCGAGTGCGATCGCACGCGCGAGCGCGACGCGGCGCGCCATGCCGCCCGAGATCTCCGAAATGCGCAGCGCCGCAGCACCGCGCAGGCCGACGGCGTTCAGCTTCATCAGCACGATGTCGCGGATCATCGCCTCGTCGAGGTCGGTGTGCTCGCGCAGCGGGAAGGCGACGTTGTCGTAAACCGACAGGTCGGTGAAGAGCGCGCCGAACTGGAACAGCATGCCGAGCCTGCGTCGGAGCGCGAACAGCTGCTCGCCGTCGCTGGGGTCGACGACCTGGCCGAAGGCGCGGACGCCGCCCGAGTTCGGCGAATAGACGCCGCCGATCAGGCGCAGCAGCGTCGTCTTGCCGCAGCCGGAGCCGCCGAGGATCGCGGTGACCTTGCCGCGACCGAACGTCAGCGAGACGTCGTTGAGGATCGTGCGGCTGGCGTCGTAGCCGAAGACGACGTGGTCGATCTCGACCAGCGAGTCGCTCGAGGAAATGGCGGTCGCAGCCGCGGTCGGGTGGAGCTCGGTCATCAGCGAGGCAGCTCGCTGAAGCCCATCAGGTATTCGTCGACCGCACGCGCTGCCTGGCGACCTTCGCGGATCGCCCAGACGACGAGCGACTGGCCGCGGCGGACGTCGCCCGCGGCGAACACCTTCGCGACGTTCGTCGCGTAGCCGCCGACGAGCTCGGTACTGGCTTTCGCGTTGCCGCGCGGATCGCGCTCGACGCCGAACGACTCGAGCAGGCTCGCGAGCGGGCTGACGAAGCCCATCGCCAGCAGGACAAGCTGCGCCGGGATGATCTGCTCGCTGCCCGGTACCTCGGCCATCTTGCCGCCCTGCCATTCGACCCGGACGACCTTCAGCGCGGCGAGCTTGCCGCCTTCGCCGAGGAACTCCTTGGTCGCGATCGCGAACTCGCGCTCGCAGCCTTCCTCGTGGCTCGACGACGTGCGCAGCTTGGTCGGCCAATACGGCCAGACGAGCGGCTTGTTCTCCTGGTCCGGGGGCATCGGCAGCAGCTCGAACTGGGTCACGCTCTTCGCGCCGTGCCGGTTGCTCGTGCCGACGCAGTCGCTGCCGGTGTCGCCGCCGCCGATCACGATCACGTCCCTGCCGTCAGCGCGAATCTGCCGCTCGACCTTGCCGCCGGCATTGACCTTGTTCTGCTGCGGCAGGAACTCCATCGCGAAGCTGATGCCGTCGAGGTCGCGGCCCGGCACCGGCAGGTCGCGCGAGAGCTCGGCGCCGGCGGCGAGGAGGACGGAATCGAACTCGGCAAGGAGCGCATCGGGGCTGACCATCTCGCGCGACCAGTCGGTGACGACCTCGGCGGCGGTGGGCTTGCCGACGCGAACGCCGGGCCGGAAGACGACGCCCTCGGCCTCCATTTGAGCGACCCGCCGATCGATGTGCGACTTCTCCATCTTGAAGTCGGGGATGCCATAGCGGAGCAGGCCGCCGATCGCGTCGTTGCGCTCGAACACAGTCACCGCATGGCCGACGCGCGCCAGCTGCTGCGCGGCCGCGAGGCCGGCCGGCCCGGAGCCGACGACGGCGACCGTCTTGCCGGTCTTCGCCACCGGTGGGCGCGGCAAGACGAAGCCTTCGGCCCATGCACGGTCGATGATCGCGTGCTCGATCGACTTGATGCCGACCGGGTCGTCGTTGATGTTGAGCGTGCACGCCGCCTCGCACGGCGCCGGGCAGATGCGGCCGGTGAACTCGGGGAAGTTGTTGGTCGAGTCGAGCACCGCGAACGCGTTCTTCCAGTCGGCGCGATAGACCAGGTCGTTGAAGTCCGGGATGATGTTGTTGACCGGGCAGCCGTTGTTGCAGAACGGAATGCCACAGTCCATGCAGCGCGCGCTCTGCACCTTCGCGTCGCCTTCGTTCAGGGCGAAGATGAACTCGCGATGGTTCTTGACGCGCTCCGGGACCGGCTCGTGGTCTTCCTCCACACGCGCGAAGTCCATGAAACCGGTGACGTTCCCCATCGTTCTCGCTTCGTTGTTGTTCTGCGGATCCGGCCCTTACTTGGGCACGGCGGTCTTGACTGTCTTCCCGGTGGTGCGCGCCTTGGCGATCGCATCCTCGGCCGCCGTCGAGGCGCGGATCTCACCGAGCGCAGTCATCGCCTTCAGGCTGATCTCCGCCAGCGCGCGCTTGTACTCGTTCGGGAAGACCTTGACGAACTTCGGCAGCGC
>DASXIP010000282.1:0-5442 GCA_036497875.1 Caldimonas sp. | reverse complement strand
TCAGGCGACCTCGGCCTTCGGAATCAGGAGCCCGCGCTGGACCGCCGGGCGGGCCGCGAACGCGGCGAGCGCGCGCTGGACCTGCGGGTAGCCATCGATGCCGACCAGCTCGCCCGCACCGTAGAAGCCGACCAGGTTTCGCACCCAAGGAAAGATCGCGATGTCGGCGATCGTGTACGTATCGCCCATCATCCAGCTGCGATCCGCGAGGCGACTCTCGAGAACGGCGAGGAGACGCTTGGCTTCGCCGATGTAGCGATCGCGCGGCCGCTTGTCGTCGAACTCCTTACCGGCGAATTTGTGGAAGAAGCCGACCTGGCCGAACATCGGTCCGACCCCGCCCATCTGGAACATCAGCCATTGGATCGTCTGGTAGCGCGCGGCCGGGTCGGCAGGGATCAGCTTGTCGGTCTTGTCGGCGAGATACAGCAGGATCGCGCCCGACTCGAACAGCGCCAGCGGCCGGCCACCCGGCCCGTCGGGGTCGAGGATTGCCGGGATCTTCTGGTACGGGTTCAGCGAGGTGAACTCGGGTGACTTCTGCTCGTCGCGGTCGAAAGCGACGCGGTGCGCCTCGTAGGGAAGGCCGGTCTCCTCGAGGAAGATCGACACCTTGACGCCGTTCGGCGTCGGCAGCGAATAGAGCTGAAGCCGGTCGGGGTGGCGCGGCGGCCACTTGCGGGTGATCGAAAACTGCGCGAGGTCGTTCATCGCGGCGATTGTGATGCGCGGCCGCGCGGCCGGATGCGCGGCTCCTTTCTCTCGCAACGAGAACTTGCGGCACGCGCGCGTTGCCGCCGCCGCCAGCACCGTCGCGCACCGCCTGCCGGGTGGTGCTCTGGTCTAATTGCCCGATGCGGCGATCGATCACCGGCATCGACCATGCGATCGTGCTCGCCCGCGACCTCGACGCCGCACGTGACCGCTACGAGCGGCTGGGCTTCACCGTCGCACCGCGCGGAATGCATCCGCCCGAGCACGGCACCGCGAACCACACGGTGATGCTCGAGCGCGAATACCTCGAGTTGCTCGGCGTGATCACGCCGACGCCGACCAACGAGCATTGGCAGCGCGGCCTCGATCACGGCGAGGGCCTGGTGGCGCTGGCGCTGCAGACGCCGAGTGCCGATGCCGTCGTCGCCGAGATGGCCGGCGCCGGCGTCGCGCTGCAAGCACCGGCCGACTGGACTCGCCCGGTCGTCCTGCCGGACGGCAGCCGGACGCAGGCGGCATTTCGCACGGCGCACTTTCCGAAGGGCGTCGCTCCAGGCTTTCATCTCTTCTGCTGCGAGCACCGGACCCGGCACGTCACGTGGCGGCCCGAGCTCCTACGCCATGCAAACGGTGCCACGGCGCTCGACCACGTGCTGGCGGTGAGCGATTCTCCCGACGCCGACGCCGCCAAGGTTGGCGCCCTGTTCGCGAGAGAACCGGTGGCCGACGGCGATGGTTCGTTCGTGGTCGAGACTGGCAACAGTGCCATCCGCTTCCAGTCGGCCCGCGCGTTGGCGCGACGATTCGCGGCAACCGACCTTTCCGGCCTGCTCGATTCCGGCCTCGTCGGACTCACGTTGCGAACGAGTTCGGTCGCGGCCGCCGCAGCGGCGCTCGCGCGCGGCGGCGTTCGCCATGCCAGGACGCCGGCGGGCATCGCCGTTGCTCCGCGCGACGCGTGCGGCGTGCTGCTCGTCTTTCACGAGCCTTGAACGAGGTTTGCGCGCGCGCTGTCGGCGTCTTCACATCGGCTCGTCCGCTCGACCTTCGTCGGCGTCGCCGAAGGTGCGCAAGACCCGGTAGCCGCCGCGCAACGACTCGATCAGCGCGAATCCACTCGGTTCCCATTCGATATCGACCCGTCCCGCCGGCGGCAAGGCGCCGCGCGCGCGACGCGCGAGCGTGACGTGGGGCGAGAACGGCCGCAAGTCGAGAGCGACGGCGAAGCCGGCCAGCACCTCGCCGATCGCCGCGTGGAGCGCCGACAGCGCCGCATCCGCGGAGAACAGCAGCACGGCGATGCCACCCCGCCAGACTTCGCGCCCGCTGGCATGCAGGGTTGTCGGCGCGAGCCGCAGCGCGGCCAGCACGGTCTCGAGCGCCGCGATTCGGGCGCGCGGGAAGGCACCGACGAAGTGCAGCGTCAAGTGCAGCTTCGCGTCGGCGACCGGCATGGCGCCGGCCGGCCAGTGCCACGCATCGCGCTCGCTCGACACGCCCGCCCTGAGCGCCGGCTCAGGCCAGAGAGCGATGAAGAGACGCGTGCTGTCTTCCTGCATGTGCTCGGCGATCGTCCTGCTCCGGAGCCCTCCGGGTAACTCAGCTATCGAGCGCCGGTCGGCCGGACAAAGATGCCGGTCGCACCGGAGCTCGGACCGGCCCGGTCGCACAGCACCCACAGGAGACAGGGAATGACAAGAAATCGATTCTGGCGCGCAGTTGCGCTGTCGTTGACCGGTGGCGTCTTCTGCGCCGCCGCCGCAAATGCGCAGGAGACCTTCAAGATCGGCATCGTCAGCTTCCTCTCGGGCCAGGCCGCCGAGAGCTTCGGCATCCCGGCGGTCAACGGCGCCAAGGTCGTCGTCGACGCGTTCAACAAGGGGACCGCACCTGCGCCCTACAGCAAAGTCGGCTTCGGGGGCATGAAGATCGAAGCGATCTATGTCGACGAGAACGGCGGTGCGACCAAGCAGGTCCAGGAGCTGCGCAATCTCTACGACCGCGAAAAGGTCGATGCCGTCGTCGGCTACGTCGGCTCGGGCGACTGCCTCGCGGTCGCGCCGGTCGCCGAGGAGATGAAGCGCTTCCTCATCCTCTACGACTGCGGCACGCCGCGCATCTTCGAGGACAACAAGCTGCAGTACGTGTTCCGCACCGCATCGCACGCGGCGATGGACAACGTCGCGCTCGCCCGCTACCTGAAAGCCCACAACGTCAAGATCGACACCTTCAACATGATCAACCAGGACTACGCCTGGGGACAGGACTCGAAGAAGGACTTCACGCTGTCGATGGCGAAGCTCTATCCGAATGCCAAGCCTGGCGAGGATCAGCTGCCCAAGTTCGGCGCCGGCCAGTACGGCACCGAGATCTCGGCGCTGATGGCCACCCCGGCCGACGTCACGCACTCGAGTCTTTGGGGCGGCGATCTGCAGGCGTTCGTGCTGCAGGCCGCGCCGCGCGGCCTGTTCAAGCGGACCCAGGTCGTCTTCTCGGCCGCCGACCACGTGCTGCCCGGCCTCGGCGACAAGATGCCCGACGGCGTGATCCTCGGCGCCCGCGGCGCCTATGGACTGATGGCGCCGAAGTCGGCGCTCAACGACTGGTGGTGGGATCTCTATTCGAAGGCCTACAACACCTATCCGGTGCAGGCGCCGTACCGCATGGTCCAGTCGCTGCTCGGCTTGAAGCTCGCCGTCGAGAAGGCGATGGCCGCCAACGGTGGCAAGAAGCCGACCGGCGAGCAACTCGCCGCCGCGCTCACCGGCCTCGAGTGGGATTCGCCCGCCGGCCGCATCCGCATGGCGCTCGGCGATGGCCACCAGGCGATTCAGGACACGGCGATCGGCAAGACTCGCTACGACGCGGCGAAGAAGATGGTCGTCCTCGACGATATCCAGCGCTTCCCGGCCGACTGCGTGAACCCACCGCCGGGAATGAAGTCGGAGGACTGGATCCGCGCCGGCTTCCCGGGCGCGAAGGGTTGCCCGTAGCGCCGCTCGAGGTCGCGTCTTGAATGCCGTCGTCACGATCCTGATCGACGGCCTGACCTACGCGTCGTGGCTGTTCATCGTCGCGGTCGGGCTGACGCTTGTCTTCGGCGTCCTCAAGATCCTCAACATCGCGCACGGCAGCTTCTACGCGCTCGGTGCCTACGCGGCGGCGACCTTCGTCGGCTGGGCAGCGACGCTGAAATGGGCGCCGGCGTTCAGTCTCGTCGCAATGCTGCTGGCCGCCGTCGCCGTCGCGGCGCTGATGGCGCCGCTCACCGAGCGCGGCCTGCTGCGCTTCTTCTACGGCCGCGACGAGGTGCTACTGGTCCTCGTGACCTACGCGCTGTTCCTGATCCTCGAAGACGTCACCAAGCTCGTCTGGGGCGCGAACCCGTACTACGTCTCCGAGCCGTACGCGCTGTTCGGCAACCTCCGGGTCGGCGTGCAGACCTGGGTCGGCTACGACTTCGCGCTGGTCGGGCTCGCGTGCGTCGTCGGCGGCGCGGTCTGGTGGGGCCTCAACCGGACGCGCCAGGGCAAGATCACGCTCGCCGTCATCCACAGCACCGAGGTCGCGGCGAGCATGGGCGTCAACGTGTCGCGCGTCTACATCGTGGCGTTCTCGATCGGCATCTTCCTCGCCGCGCTCGGCGGCGCGTTCACGGCGCCGATGATCTCGGTGCAGCCCGGCCTCTCGGTCGGCGTCATCGTCGTCTCGTTCGCGGTCGTCATCATCGGTGGCCTCGGCAGCATCGAAGGCGCAGCGGTCGGCGCGTTGATCGTCGGCCTGGCACGCTCGCTCGCCGTCCACGTCGCGCCGGTCGCCGAGCTGTTCTCGATCTACATCGTGATGGCGGTGGTGCTGATGTTCAGGCCCGAAGGCCTCTTCCAGCGCACGCAGACGCGCAAGATCTGACGACATGGCACCGGGCGCGGAAGATCTGGCGATGCCCGCTGGCGCGACGGTCGCGCCGCTGCCGCCGGTCGCTCGTTCAGGAGGCGGGCGCGCCGGCCTGATCGCGGTCTCGCTCGGTGCCTTCGCCGTCCTCGCCGCGGCCGGCTGGGTCTTTCCGCGCTGGCTGACGTTCCTGCTGACGATGGCGGCTGGCAACGGCCTGGTCTCGCTCGGCATCGTCGGCCTGATGCGCGGCGGCGTTGTCCCGTTCGGCCAAGGCATGGTCTTCGCCGCCGGCGGCTACGCGGCGGCGCTCGCCTACAACAAGCTCGGCTTCACCGACGCGATCGGCCTCACGCTCGCCGGCGGCGTTGCCGCGATGCTCGTCGCCGCACCGTTCGCGCCGCTGCTTTCGCGCTACCGCGGCATCTTCTTCGCCATGCTGACGCTCGCCCTATCGATGGTGACGTATGGCCTCTTGATGAAGCTCGACACGCTCGGCGGCTCCGACGGCTTCAACGTCGGCCGGCCGACGCTGCTCGGCTGGAAGCTGCCCGATGCGCACGTCGGCTACATCCTCTACCTGCTGACGGTCAGCGTGGCGACGCTCGCCACCGCCCTGATGCGGATCGCCTTCGACAGCACGCGCGGCCTGGTCACGCTCGCGGTGCGCGAGAACGAGTTGCGCGTCGAATACCTCGGCGGCTCGGTGCGGCGCGCGATGGCGATCAACTTCGCCGTCGCCGCGTTCTGCGGCGGCCTCGGCGGCGCGCTCGTCGTCCTCTCGCTCGGCCACATCGAGCCAACCTTCAGCTACTGGACGACGTCGGGCGAGTTCGT
>DASXIP010000281.1:0-4459 GCA_036497875.1 Caldimonas sp. | reverse complement strand
GCCAGCTTCGCGCTCGGCGCGATGCCGCTCGGGCTTGCGCAGCCGACCAGCGTGAGCACGATCGTCGAGCCGAGCGCGATCACGAGCGTCGTCAGCGTCTGCCGCGCCGACGGCGAACGCAGGAAGTTGATGTGCCGGGGGCAGTTCATCTCGCCTCCTTCGTCGGCCGGTCGTCCTTGCGCGCGCGCGCCGACCGCGGCGCCGGGGCGTCCGCTTCGTTGCGGGCGCGCTGCGCTTCGACGTTCTCGAGCATGCGCCGCAGCATCGTCTTCAGCGTGCTCCATTCGTCGCGCGTGAAACCGGCGAGGATCTGATTCATGATCTGCGACAGCACCACCGGCACCTGCGACGCCGCCTTCTCGCCCTCGGGGGTCAACGCGATGCGGACGACACGGCGATCCTCGGTCGAGCGCTCGCGCCGGCACAGGCCCTTGGCCTCGAGACGGTCGAGCAAACGCGTCATCGCGCCGGCGTCGGTCTGCAACTCGCGGGCGAGCTCGGCCACCGTCGACGCCCGCGCACTGCGCAGCATGAACAGCGGCCCCCACTGGATATGCGTCAGGCCATCGGGCTCGAGCTGCCGGTCGGCTTCGAGGGTGATCGCCATCAGGACGCGCTTCATCAGATAGCCGACGCTGTCGTCGGCGCAATAGGCGCTCGCCTGGTAGAAGTTCACCGGGGATGCAGTATTTGACATGGATCCAATATACTGCCTAGGCAGTCTTTGTCAAGGCTTTGTTTGCCCGGGCTGAAACTAACCCGGCAAGCATGAGGCCCATCGGCCGCTCCGCCTCGAGCCGACCCCTACACTGATCCCGTGCCAGCGACGACGCTTCCCTTGCCCACGCGGCCAGCGGCACCGCCCGTGGCGAGGAACGTCCGCGCCCTCGGCGGCCTGCTGCCCTTCGTGCGGCCGTACCGAGTCCAGATCGCGCTCGCCGCGCTGTTCCTCCTCCTCGCCGCGGTCAGCACGCTGATCTTCCCGGTCGCGCTGAAGTCGCTGATTGACGAAGGCTTCATCTCGACCGATCCCGGCGCGCGCGTGATGGCGCTGCGCGACCACTTCTTCGCCCTGTTCGCGGTCGGCGTTGCGCTCGGCGTCTTCTCGGCGGCGCGCTTCTACATGGTGAGTTGGCTCGGCGAGCGCGTCACCGCCGACGTCCGCAACGCGGTCTACGCGCATGTCATCCGCCAGAGCCCGGAGTTCTTCGAATCGACGCAGACCGGCGAGGTTCTCTCGCGCCTCACGACCGATACGACGCTGGTGCAGACGGTCATCGGCTCGAGCCTGTCGATGGGGCTGCGCAACACGGTGATGGGAATCGGCGCGATGGCGATGCTGATCATCACCAACCCGGTCGTGATGACGCAGGTCCTCGCGATCCTTGTCCTCGTCGTCCTGCCCTCGCTCTACTTCGGCCGCCGCGTGCGCGGCCTGTCGCGCGCCAGCCAGGACCGGATCGCCGATTCGAGCGCGATCGCCGCCGAGGTGCTGAACGCGATCCCCGTCGTCCAGAGCTACCAGCAGGAAGGCCGCGAAGCGGCGCGCTTCACGGCATCGACCGAGCGCGCCTTCGCGACCGCCGTGCGGCGGACCCGGATGCGCTCGTTCCTCGTCGCCTTCATCATCAGCGCGACCTTCGGTGCCCTGCTCTGGGGCCTCTACCAGGGCACGCAGGCGGTCGTCCACGGCGACATCACCGCAGGCCACCTCGGCCAGACGGTCGTCTACGTGATCATTCTGGTTAGCAGCGTCGCCGTGCTGTCCGAGGTCTACGGCGACCTCCTTCGCGCCGCTGGCGCGACCGAGCGGCTGATCGAGCTGCTCGAGATGGAGTCGCCGATCGTCTCGCCGCCGGCGCCGCAGCCGCTGGCCTCGCCCGCTGCCGGCGCCTCGGTGCGCTTCAGGGACGTCACCTTCCGCTATCCGTCGCGACCGCAGCATCCGACGCTCGCCCATTTCGATCTCACGGTCGCGCCGGGCGAGACGGTTGCGCTGGTCGGACCGAGCGGCGCCGGCAAGAGCACCGTGCTGCAACTGATCCTGCGCTTCTACGACGTCGCCTCGGGCGCGGTCGAGGTTGACGGCGAGCGCGTCGACCGCGTCGCGCTCGAGACCTTGCGCAGCCGGATCGGCATCGTCCACCAGGACAGCGTCATCTTCTCGAACGACGCGATGGAGAACATCCGCTACGGCCGGCCCGACGCCAGCGACAACGAGGTCGTCGCGGCGGCGCGCGGCGCGTTCGCGAACGACTTCATCGTCGCCCTGCCCGACGGCTACAAGACTTTCCTCGGCGAGCGCGGCGTGCGCCTTTCGGGCGGCCAGCGGCAACGGATCGCGATCGCGCGCGCGATGCTCAAGAATGCGCCGCTGCTCCTGCTCGACGAGGCGACGAGCGCGCTCGACGCCGAAGGCGAGCGGATGGTCCAGGCCGCCCTCGAATCGGCGATGCGCGGCCGGACGACGATCGTCATCGCGCATCGCCTGTCGACGGTGCAGCGCGCCGACCGCATCGTCGTCCTCGAGGCCGGCGAGATCGTCGAGACCGGGACGCACGCCGACCTGGTCGAGGCCGGCGGCCTCTACGCGCGCCTCGCCGCGCTGCAGTTCAATCGCTGAGCGGTGCCCGCACGCGCCACATAATCCGGCGATGCAGACCGCTTCCTTCCCGGCCGCCATCGGCACCGAGCGGCCGGTGCGCTCGCAGTACGAGGAGTTCCTCCGTCACGTCCGTGACCACGGCGTCGCCAAGGCCGACCGCACGGGCACCGGGACGAAGAGCGTCTTCGGCTACCAGATGCGCTTCGATCTGCACGAGGGCTTCCCGCTGGTGACGACGAAGAAGGTGCACCTGCGCTCGATCGTCCTCGAGCTGCTCTGGTTCCTGCGCGGCAACGGCAACGCGCGCTGGCTGCAGGACCAGGGCGTCACGATCTGGGACGAGTGGGCAGCGCCCGACGGCGACCTCGGGCCGGTCTACGGCGTCCAGTGGCGGTGCTGGCCGACGCCGGACGGCGGCCACGTCGACCAGATCGCCAAGATCGTCGAGCAGCTGAAGACCAATCCTGATTCGCGACGGATCCTCGTCAGCGCCTGGAACGTCGCCGAGCTGCCGAAGATGGCGTTGCTGCCGTGTCACGCCCTGTTCCAGTTCTACGTCGCGCCGGCCGAAGGCAGCGCGCGGCCGCGGCTCAGCTGCCAGCTCTACCAGCGCAGCGCCGACATCTTCCTCGGCGTCCCGTTCAACATCGCGAGCTACGCGCTGCTGACGCACATGCTCGCGCAGCAGTGCGACCTCGACGTCGGCGACTTCATCTGGACCGGCGGCGACTGTCATATCTACGACAACCACGCCGAGCAGGTCGACGAGCTGCTTGCGCGCCGGCCGTACCCGTATCCGGTGCTCGAGCTCGCTCGCCGGCCGCCGTCGATCTTCGACTACGCGCTCGAGGACGTCGTCGTCCACGACTACCGCCACCATCCCGCCATCAAGGCCCCGGTCGCCGTCTAGCCCGGCCGCGGCAATCGGCGCCGACCGAGCGTGGCGCAGTTCACTCGAATTCCACATCGAGCGGCGTCCACGGGCCGACGACCGGCGCTACAGTGGCGGCGATGTCCAGCAATTTCCTGGCGCCGACGGCGTCCGAGCTCGAACGCGACTGGGGTCTTGTCCTCGAAGACGAGTGGCAGACCGACGTCGCTGCCGGCGACCGCGCGCCGATCATCCGCCGCTTCGGCGTCGGCGCCGCCGCGCAGCGCGAGGTGGTGCTGGCGCGCTTCGGCCTGATCCCGGCGACCGCGAAATCGGCGCGCGCCCCCGCGTCGTCGGTCAACGCGCGCTCGGAGACAGCGGCGACGCGATCGACGTTCAAGCACGCGTACGCGAACCGCCAGTGGTGCATCGTCCCGGCGCAGTGCATTTACGTCCCGTACTACGCGGAAGGGTCGAAGCGCGCCGAGCGCTGGCGCGTGCGCCGGATCGACCGCTCGCCGCTCAGCGTCGCCGGCCTCTGGGACCGCTGGGTCGACGACAAGGGACACGAGACGATCAGCTTCGCGATGCTGACGATCAATTGCGATCTGCACCCGCTCCTCGCCCGCTTCGATCGCCGTCTCACCGAGAAGGGCGAGCCGACCGAGAAACGCACTCCGGTGCTGCTCGCCGAGGAAGACTTCGACGAGTGGCTCGACACCTCGCCGACGCGGGCGCCGATCTACTTCGGCACCTTCGGCAAGGACGATCTCGAGGCCGAGCCGGCGCCTTCGGTAACGCGGCGGACGACCGCGCTGATGCCGCTCGACACCACGATCTCCGAATTCTGAGCGTCAGCGGCTGCGGCCGAGCGCGGCCGCCCCGGCGAAGCGCGCCCGCGCGCCGAGCCGCTCCTCGATCCTGAGCGCTTCGTTCCACTTCGCCATCCGCTCGCCGCGCGCGAACGCGCCGACCTTGAGCTG
>DASXIP010000280.1:0-2082 GCA_036497875.1 Caldimonas sp. | reverse complement strand
ATCGCGGCCGCGCTCGCTGCCGGAGCCGACATCGTCGTCACCGGCCGCGTCGTCGACAGCGCGCTGGCGCTCGGGCCGCTGATGCACGAGTTCGGCTGGAGCGCGACCGACTACGACCTGCTTGCCGCCGGCAGCCTGGTCGGTCACATCATCGAATGCGGCTGCCAGGCGACCGGCGGCCTCTTCACCGACTGGGAATCGGTTCCGGACTGGGCGACGATCGGCTATCCGATCGCCGAGTGCCGCGCCGACGGCGGCTTTCGCATCACCAAGCCGGTCGATACCGGCGGCGTGATCGCACGCGGAGCGGTCGCCGAACAGTTGCTCTACGAGATCGGCGACCCCGGCGCGTACGTGCTGCCCGACGTCATCTGCGATTTCCGCGACGTCGCGATCGAGCAGGACGACCCGCGCCACGTCCGCGTCAACGGCGCGCGCGGCCTGCCGCCGACCGACACCTACAAGGTCTCGGCGACGGCACTGCACGGCTATCGCGCGGTCGGCTCGCTCGTCATCGTCGGCATCGACGCGGTGAAGAAGGCCGAGCGCACCGGCGCGGCGATCGTCGAGCGCGTACGCCGGCTGCTGAAGGACGCCGGCCTGGCCGACTTCACGGCGACACACGTCGAGGTGCTCGGTGCCGAGGCGATGTACGGGCCGCATTCGCGGGCAAGCGCCAATCGCGAGGTGATGATGCGCGTCGTCGCCGATCACGCCGACCGCCGCGCCCTCGAGATCTTCGCGCGCGAGATCGCGCCGGCAGGAACGTCGTGGTCGCCGGGGACGACCGGCCCCGGCGGCGGCCGGCCGCAGGTGGCGCCGCTCGTCAAGCCGTTCTCATTCCTGCTCGACAAGCGTGCCGCGCCGGTCTCGTTCGCGATCGGCGATCAGCGCGAGGACGTCGCCATCCCGCTTCCCGGCGGCGCCGTGCCGCGGCCGTCGCCGCCGGCGGTGCCGCCGCTCGAGTCGGCGCCGCTCATCGTCGAGACCGCCGAGCGGGTGCCGCTCGTCCTGCTGGCGTGGGCGCGCAGCGGCGACAAGGGAGATCTCTCGAACGTCGGCATCGTCGCGCGCCGCGCCGAATGGCTGCCGCTGCTCTGGGATCGCCTGACGCCGATCCGCGTCAAGGGCTGGCTCGGCCATCTCGTGCGCGGCGAGGTCGAGCGCTTCCATCTGCCGGGCATCGCCGCGATCAACTTCGTGCTGCACCAGGCGCTCGACGGCGGCGGCATGTCGTCGCGCCGGCTCGACCCGCTCGGCAAGGGAATGGCGCAGATCCTCCTCGAGATGCCGATCGAGGTGCCGCGCTCGATCGCGCGCGATGCGCGTGAAGAAATGTGAAGCGGGCCCTGAGGAAAAGTCCCGAGTCGAAGCCATCGACTGGCGTGGCTACGACGAACAGGGCATCCACTACATCTGGCGCAGCTTCTCCGAGCGCGCCCGGCTCGACGCGGACGCCGGCGATCACGACAACCAGGTCATGTGGCGCTACGGCACGGGGCTGACGCCGCCGCTCTCGTCGGGAATCATGCAGACGTCGTTGACGGTGATGGACACGTGGATGACTAGCCTGATGAGCGCCGCGCCGAAGACCTTCGTCAACGGCACGCGCGCGCACACCGATGTAGTGGCGGCGAAGCCGGCAACGGCATTCGACTTCTGCTACCTGACGAGCGACGCCACGTTCTCGACCAAGATCACCGACTTTACGGTCTGCGACACCGATCCTCACCTGAAGGCGAACTCGTCACCGCGCCAGGTCGCCGGCGGCCCGCTGGCCGAGAACATCATGAAGTGCCAGCCGAAGGCGATCGATCCTGCCGACTATCCCGGCATCACGTTCAGCGCCGGCCAGATGACGCGCCTGAACGCGGCCTTCCCGAACGGGGTCTGCGACTGGACGCAGAAGGGAGTCATCCAGCAGGATCCGACCTCGCCGATGACGTTCGCAGCCGGTCCAGGGTGTATCCCGCTGCCACCGCCGCCGTCGTCGGCTGCGCTCTGATCGGCGACTTCGGGCCGGCCATGTGCCGGCCCTGTCCGGCCCCCGCATTCGCGGGGGCCGCTTTCATTGCAGCGGCG
>DASXIP010000279.1:0-2779 GCA_036497875.1 Caldimonas sp. | reverse complement strand
AATGTTCCAGCGATCGCGGAACGCCTTGACGTCCTCGTCGACGAGCTTCTTGGTCTGGTGCGCGGTGTTCTTGCCCTCGCCGCTCTTGCCCATGCCGAAGCCCTTGACGGTCTTGACGAGCAGCACCGTCGGCTGGCCCTGATGGTTGGCGGCGCGATGAAACGCCGCGTACACCTTCTGCGGATCGTGGCCGCCGCGGTTCAGCCGCCAGATGTCCTCGTCGCTCATCTTCGCGACCGTCTCGAGCAGCTTCGGGTCTTGGCCGAAGAAGTGCTTGCGGACGAATGCGCCATCGTTGGCCTTCATTGCCTGGTAGTCGCCGTCGACCGTCGCCATCATGACGCGGCGCAGCGTCCCGTCCTTGTCGCGCGCGAGCAGCGGATCCCAATAGCTGCCCCAGATCAGCTTGATGACGTTCCAGCCCGAGCCGCGGAACTCGCTCTCGAGCTCCTGGATGATCTTGCCGTTGCCGCGCACCGGCCCGTCGAGGCGCTGCAGGTTGCAGTTGATGACGAAAACGAGGTTGTCGAGCTTCTCGCGCGCGGCCAGGCCGATCGCGCCGAGCGACTCGGGCTCGTCCATCTCGCCGTCGCCGCAGAAGACCCAGACCTTGCGCCCGGCGGTGTCGGCGATGCCGCGCGCGTGCAGGTATTTGAGGAAGCGCGCCTGATAGATCGCCATGATCGGCCCGAGGCCCATCGAGACGGTCGGGAACTGCCAGAAGTCGGGCATCAGCTTCGGATGCGGATAGCTCGAGATGCCCCGGCCGTCGACCTCCTGACGAAAGTGGAGCAGCTGGTCCTCGCTGAGCCGCCCTTCCATGAAGGCGCGCGCGTAGATGCCGGGCGACGAATGGCCCTGGATGTAGAGCAGGTCGCCGCCATGGTCGGGCGAATCGGCGTGCCAGAAATGGTTGAAGCCGGTGCCGAACATCGTTGCCAGCGAAGCGAAGCTCGAGATATGGCCACCGAGGTCGCCGCCGTCGGCAGGATGGAGGCGGTTCGCCTTGACGACCATCGCCATTGCGTTCCAGCGCATGTAGGCGCGTAGCCGCTCCTCGATCTCGATGTTGCCGGGCGTGCGCTCCTCCTGATCGACGGGGATCGTGTTGACGTACGCGGTGTTGGCGGAGAACGGCACTTCGATGCCGGCCTGGCGCGCATCGTCGATCAGCTGCTCGAGCAGGAAGTGCGCGCGCTCGCCGCCTTCGGAGGCGATGACCGCGGCGAGCGCGTCGAGCCACTCGCGCGTTTCGGCCGGGTCGGCGTCGTTGCCGGCTGCGCCGCGGACGGATTCGGGGAGAGCGGACATGGTTGTCTCCGGCTGGCTCTTCTTGGCGCGAGTCTCGCACACGCGCGGGGCGTCATGGCGACGCCGGCGCGGCGCGCTGCCCGGGATCAGCCGCGCCGAGTCAGCTCGATCAAGAGGGCACGGAAATCGTTGACGTTGGTCAGCGTCGGCCCGGTCACCAGCGAGTCGCCGAGCGCCTGGAAGAAGCCGTGGCCGTCGTTGTCGGCAAGCCGGTCGTTCGGCCGCACGCCGAGCGCCCAGGCGCGCGCGAGCGAATCGGGGCCGATCAACGCGCCGGCGATCTCCTCCTGGCCGTCGACGCCGTCGGTGTCGGCAGCGAGGGCGTGGATCCCCGGCCGGCCGTCGAGGCCGATCGCGAGCGAGAGCAGGAATTCGACGTTGCGGCCACCGCGGCCGTGGCCGCGCACCGTCACCGTTGTCTCGCCGCCGGAGAGGAGGACGCATGGCGGCGCGAACGGCTGCGCGCGCCCTGCCACCTGCAGCGCGATGCCGGCGAGCACCTTGCCGACGTCCTTCGCCTCGCCCTCGATCGCGTCGCCGAGGATGTGCGCGGCGATGCCGGCGTCGCGCGCCACCGCCGCGGCGGCCTCGAGCGCGAGCTGCGGTGCGGCGACGATCCGCGTCTCGGCGCGCGCCAGTCGCGGATCGCCCGGCTTCACCGATTCGCCGCGGCCGCTCTCGAGCAGCGCGCGCAGCGACTGCGGCAGTGCGATGCCATAGCGGCGGACGATGTCGAGCGCGTCGGCGCACGTCGTCGGATCGGCGACCGTCGGCCCCGACGCGATGTCGCCCGGACGATCGCCGGGAACGTCGGAGATCAGCAGCGTCAGGACACGTGCCGGATGGCACGCGGCGGCGAGCCGGCCGCCCTTGATCGCCGAGACATGGCGGCGCACGCAGTTCATCTCGCCGATCGTCGCCCCCGACGCGAGCAGCGCGCGATTGAGCTGCTGCTTGTCGGCGAGCGTCGCGCCGGCCGGAGGCAGCGAGAGTAGCGACGAGCCGCCGCCCGAGATCAGGCAGAGGACGAGGTCGTCGGCGCCGAGACCCTGGACGAGCTCAAGGATGCGCTCCGCAGCGGCGACGCCGGCAGCGTCGGGAACCGGATGCGCTGCCTCCACGATCTCGATCCGCTCGCACGCCACGCCGTAGCCGTAGCGCGTCACGACGAGGCCCGAGAGCGGGCCGCGCCAGTGCTCCTCGACCGTGCGCGCCATCGCCGCCGAAGCCTTGCCGGCACCGATGACGACGAGCCGGCCCGCGCCGAGCGACTCCGGCGACGGCAGGTGCGGCGGAATGCACAGCGCCGGCTGCGCGCTCGCGACGGCGGCGTCGAACATGCGGCGCAAGAGGGCTCGCGGCTCGGTCATTGCACCGGTGCGCCCGACTCGTACCAGCGCTTGAGCAGGGCGCGCTCGTCGTCGGTCATTCCCGTCGCGTTGTTGAACGGCATCTGCCGCAGCACCAC
>DASXIP010000278.1:0-5689 GCA_036497875.1 Caldimonas sp. | reverse complement strand
ACGCGCGACATTCCGATCGTCATGCTCACCGCGCGGGCCGACGAAGCCGACAAGGTCTCCGGCCTCGACGCCGGTGCTGACGACTACCTGACCAAGCCGTTCTCGATCAACGAGCTGCTGGCGCGCATCCGCGCCTTGCTGCGGCGGCGCTCGCCGGATGCGCTCGATGCCGTGGTCGAGATCGGGGCGCTGTCGCTCAACCCGGCGACGCACCGGGTGACCGCGCGCGGCCGCGAAGTCAAGATCGGCGCCACCGAGTTCAGGCTGCTCCACTTCCTGATGTCGCACCCGGAGCGCGTCCACAGCCGCAGTCGCCTGCTCGATCGTGTCTGGGGCGACCATGTATTCATCGAGGAGAGGACGGTCGATGTGCATATCAAGCGGCTGCGTGAGACGCTCGCGGCCGTCGACTGCCAGCACATGATCGAAACCGTTCGCGGCGCCGGCTACCGGCTCGCACGACCGCAGGCAGTGAGCGCCTGAGGCGCCCGCGCTGGCAGCGATGGTCGGGTTGCTGCCGCGCATTCTGGCCGGGCTGTTGGCGATGGCCGCAGGGGCGTTCGCCGGCAGCATCGTTCACGGCAACCGCAGCACGCTGATCGGTGCGCTGCTCGGCGGCTTGATCGGGTTCGCTGCCGTCGTCACCCTCGACGCGCTGCGCGGCTGGCGGCTGATGCGCTGGCTGCGCGGCGCGCACGAAGCGCCGGCGCCACGCGACGCCGGCTTCTGGGGCGAGATCGGCTATCGCGTCGAGCGCAGCCTGCGTGCGCTCGAGCGCAGCGCCGATGTCGAGCGGACGCGGCTGTCGCAGTTCGTCTCGGCGATGGAGGCGTCGCCGAACGGCGTCCTGCTGCTCGATGGTGGCGACCAGATCGAGTGGTGCAACAGCCGCGCGGCCGAGCACTTCGGCCTCGACCCGCGCCGCGACCGGCGCCAGCCGGTGACCAATCTGATCCGCTCGCCCGAGTTCGTCGCCTATCTGCAGGCCGGCGACTTCGACGAGCCGCTCACCCTGCATCCGCTGCGTGGGCCGCGTTCGCTGCAGGTGCTGATCCGCCGCTACGACGACGATCTCAAGCTCGTCCTGTCGCAGGACCTCACCGAGCGCGAGCGCGCCGACCAGATGCGGCGCGACTTCGTCGCCAATGTCTCGCACGAGATCCGGACGCCGCTGACGGTGCTGTCGGGCTTCCTCGAGACGCTGCGCAACCTGCCGCTGACCGAGGTCGAGCACAAGCGCGTCATTGCCCTGATGTCGCAGCAGGCGTCGCGAATGGGCGGCCTGGTCGCCGATCTGCTCGCCCTGGCGCGGCTGGAGGGCAGCCCACGGCCGGGCGGCGACCGCTGGGTGAACGTCGACGCGCTTTTCCGGCACGTCGAAGCAGAGGCGCGCGCGTTGTCGGCGGGTCGCCATCAGATCGAGGTCGCCACCACGACCGGAGCGCAGATCGCTGGCGACGAGGGCGAGCTGCAAAGCGCGCTCGGCAACCTCGCCGGCAACGCCGTCCGCTACACCCCCGAGGGCGGTCGCATCGAGCTGGGCTGGCGGATCGCCGACGACGGCAGCGGCGAGATCGCGGTGACGGACACCGGGCCGGGAATTGCGCGGGTCCACCTGCCGCGGCTCGCCGAGCGCTTCTACCGCGTCGACAGCAGCCGCTCGCGCGAATCGGGCGGCACCGGCCTCGGCCTCGCGATCGTCAAGCACGTCATGCAACGGCATGGCGGCGAGCTCGACGTTGCGAGCGAGCTCGGCAAGGGGTCGACGTTCAAGCTCGTCTTCCCCGCGGTTCGCGTTCGCGTGTCGGCCCCGGCTGTGGCGGGCCGGCGCGAAGACGCCGTCGATACCGCCGGCTGATCGGCCGCCGCGCTTCGCTCGCTCAGGCGGGGCCGGTGCGGCGGTAGATGTCGGTGACGTCGTCGTTGCTGCGGTTGCGCCGCTCGCGGCTGACGAACTGCCACGGCGCCGGCGGCCGCTTCTGCTCTCGGCCGAGGAGAAGGTACGGGCAGCCGGATTCAGCCGCACTGTCGGTCGCATCGACACGATAGCGGCCGAAGTACTCGAGGGCGACCACCTCGGCGCGTGCCATTCCCGGCGCCGCGACGCACGAGCCCATCGGAACCACGCGCGCGATGCGCTGCATCATGCCGCGATAGCTGCGCGCGTTGTCGAGCGGCGGCAGGAGCAGCGTCATCACGAGCAGGAAGCAGATGCTGACGCCGCCCGCCGGCAGGACGAGCGTCTTCCAGAGCGGATGGCGATTGCGCCCCGTGCGCCAGCGGACGAGCCAGAGCCACGCAGCCGTGCCGATGAGCGCGAGAACGAGCTCCGGCCAGGAGAAGGCGTTCGTGTAACCCGGCGACAGCTTGGCGACATTGGCCGCCAGCGGCGCGGGAGTGCCAGCCTGCATCGCGACGTAGAAGACCCAGCCCGTGGCCACGGCGATGGTGAAGAAGAAGACCGAGAACCAGTCGATCGCGGCGGCAGCGCTGCGCTGCAGCGTCGGCAACGCGAATGCGGCGAGCACGGCGACCGCTGGCAGCGCGAGCATGAGCGCGCGGTCGCTGCCGGCCATCGCAAGCCAGGCGCAGAGCAGCGTCGCCGTCGCTGCCAGGGGGACGACGATGTGCCAGCTGGCGAGCCGCTGCCGCCATTGCCAGAGCGTCCAGAGCGCGAGCAACCAGGCGGGCCAGGCGAACCAGCCGATCTGGCGGACCAGTCCGAGCACTTGCGCCGCGCTGGCGAAGGAGCCCAGGCGGTTTGCCCAGGCACCGAGCGCGGTCGCGACGGCCGCGGCGAGGACGGCACCGATCGCGAGCCAGGCGAGCGCGGCCACGCGCGACGTCGTCGGGCTGCGCATTGCCGTCGCCGCGCCGGCGGCAGCGAGCAGCATCGCAATGCTCGGGCCGCCGCTGGCGGCGAGGACGACGAGTGCGAGCGCCGCGAGCGCGCCTCCCCGCATCGGTCTCGCCGGCCCGGATGCGAGACCGTAGAGATAGAGCGTGACGGCCGCGAGCTGGACGAGCTCCGGGGTGGTCTCGTGTCCGAGCTGCAGCAGGCCGAGCGAAGCAATCAGCGCGAGGACAGCGCCGTCGGCGATCGCGCGTGCGTAGTCGGCGGGAGCGGCCTCGCCGCCGAACGCGAACGGGAGTGGCTGGGCCGACTCCGAGCGGGCGAGATGGTAGGCGGCGTACCAGGTGAGCGAGATGGCGATCGCCAGAAGCAGCGCGAACGGAATGCGCGCGGCGATGATCGGGTCGAGCAGCGCCAGCACGCGGACGAAGATCGCCCCGATCCAGTACGGCAGCAGCGCGCCGTCAGCCGGGACGCCGCCGACGCTCGGCGCCAGCCAACCGGTCTTGCCGGCGGCGATGTTGACGATGTAGCCGAACGAAGTGATGTCGGCGCTCCGCCACGGATCGCGCCCGACCAGCCCCGGCAGCACGTACGCCGCGCACAGCACAAGCAGCGCCAGGCGCGGCAACGGCGCGGCCTCGCGCTGGCTGACGAGGGCGGGATTGGGTGGGTTCAACGCGGGAGTGGGCAGCGAGCGCGAATGATGCAGCAAGCGTCGGCGTTCAGGACGCGGGCGCCCGAGAGCAACAAAAAAGGCAGCCGGAGCTGCCTTCTGTCGAACGCGCCGCGACGACTACTTCTTGGCGCTGAGGTGGGCGAACTTGTTGCGAAACTTCTCGACCCGGCCGCCGAGCGAATCGACGCTCTTCTGGGTACCGGTGTAGAACGGATGCGACTCGCTCGTCGACTCGAGCTTGTAGAGCGGGAGCTCGCGGCCATCGTCCATCTTGATCGTCTCGCGCGTCTGTGCGCACGAGCGGGTCACGAACTTGAAGCCGTTCGAGAGATCGACGAAGCAGACTTCGCGATATGCGGGGTGGATGCCTTCTTTCACGATGTGCCTTTGCTGTGTGCCGGAAGCCACGTCGCGCTGGATCGATTCCATCGACGCACTTTCCGAGGAGAACTCTTGATTGTAGCGGGCGGCCGGCGCCGGACTAGCCGCCCCTTCTCATCATGTCGAAGAAGTCGAGGTTGTTCTTGGTCGCCTTCATCTTCTCGAGGATGAATTCCATCGCCTCGATCTCGTCCATCGAGTAGAGGAGCTTGCGAAGGATCCAGCTCTTTTGCAGGATCTCGGGCTTGAGGAGCAGCTCCTCGCGTCGCGTTCCCGACTTGTTGAGCAGGATCGACGGATAGACGCGCTTTTCCGACATCCTGCGGTCGAGGTGGATCTCGCAGTTGCCGGTGCCCTTGAACTCTTCGTAGATGACCTCGTCCATCCGGCTGCCGGTTTCGACCAGCGCGGTGCCGATGATCGTGAGCGAGCCGCCTTCCTCGATATTGCGCGCCGCACCGAAGAAGCGCTTCGGCCGTTGCAGCGCGTTGGCATCGACGCCGCCGGTCAGCACTTTGCCCGAGGACGGCAGGACGTTGTTGTAGGCGCGCGCGAGGCGGGTGATCGAATCGAGCAGGATGACGACGTCCCTCTTCAGCTCGACCAGGCGCTTGGCGCGCTCGATCACCATTTCGGCGACCTGCACGTGGCGTGCTGCCGGCTCGTCGAACGTCGAGCTGATGACCTCGCCGCGCACGGTGCGCTGCATCTCGGTCACCTCCTCGGGCCGCTCGTCGACGAGCAGGACGATCAGGTAGACCTCGGGATAGTTGGCGATCAGCGCGTGCGCCAGGTTTTGCATCATCACCGTCTTGCCGCTCTTCGGCGCTGAGACGAGCAGGGCCCGCTGGCCTTTGCCGATCGGTGCGATCAGGTCGATGATCCGGCTGGTGATGTTCTCGTCGGACTTGATGTCGCGCTCGAGCCTGAACTGCTCCTTCGGGAAGAGCGGCGTCAGGTTCTCGAACATGATCTTGTGCTTGCTCTCCTCGGGCGTCAGGCCGTTGATCTTGTCGACCTTGACGAGCGCGAAGTAGCGCTCGCCGTCCTTGGGGACTCGGACCTCGCCCTCGACGGCGTCGCCGGTGTGCAGATTGAAGCGGCGGACCTGGCTCGGCGACAGGTAGATGTCGTCGGTCGACGCCATGTAGCTGGCATCTGGCGAGCGCAGGAAGCCGAAGCCGTCGGGCAGCACTTCGAGGACGCCGTCGCCGAAGACCTGCTCGCCGCCCTTGGCGCGCTTCTTCATGATGGCGAACATCAGCTCCTGCTTGCGCATGCGGGCGACGTTCTCGATCTCGAGCGCCTCGCCCATCTTGATGAGCTCGGAGACGTGGATCAGCTTCAGTTCGGACAGGTGCATGGGGGGTGGCGCCGAGTGCGCTGGAAGCTCGGGGAGGGGCCCGGTGCGTGTTGCCGGGCGTGCGAGGCTGCATCGGATGCAGCCCGGGACGTCGAAATTCGGCGGTCGGGAGGTGAAGCGGCGAGCGCTTCGGGCCCGGGGCGGCTCGCCCGTCAGGCGATCCGGAGAGATCGCTGGCCGGGTGGCCGGAGGGTCGTCTCGTGCCGGGAGCCGCTGTCCAAGACGAGCGGTTCCCTTCGTTGGACCCGGATTATAGGTGAGAGTCGATGAAGGCCGTCAACTGGGCCTTCGAGAGGGCGCCGACCTTGGTCGCGGCGAGTTGGCCGCCCTTGAACAGCATCAGTGTCGGAATGCCGCGGATGCCGTACTTGGCGGGCACGTCACGGTTCTCGTCGACGTTCATCTTGGCGAT
>DASXIP010000277.1:0-3901 GCA_036497875.1 Caldimonas sp. | reverse complement strand
AGCCGGGCTGCTTGAGGAAGGCGATCTCCTCGGCCGTCGACAGCCGGCCGAGGACGGCGTTGCGGTGCGGGAAGCGGCCGAAGCGCTCGATCATCGCGCGGTGCCGGTACGCATAGTCGAGCATCGACTGCTGCTCCGGATCGGCGGCGGCGAGCCGCGTCAGCAGCCGGATCGCCTCGTCCTGCATCGCCAATCCCTCGGCGTGCTCGTATGGCAGGTAGACGAAGCCGCGCATGAAGGTCGCGAGCTCCTCGTCCTGCCGCAGGCCCACCATCCCGCTGGCCGCGGCGAGCGCTCGCGGGTCGCCGGCGAACGCACGCGGCGAACCGCGAAAAGCGTTGCGGGTGAACTGGTCGAGCAGCAGCACCTGCGCGAGCGCCGACGGCGCGGGGCTCGCCCAGGCCTCGAGCTCGCCGCGGAGCGCACGCTCGATCAGCGCGCCGAAGCGCTCGCGAATCTCGCCGTCGAACGCGTCGTCCTTCTGGAACCAGGCCTTGCGCGCTTGACCGTAGTCGGCGCTTCCCGGTGCGCCGAACCAGAACTCGATCACGGCGTCTGCGTCGGGCATGGCGACGCTCCTCATCGTCGTGCCGCGGAAACGAGCCGGGGATGGATCTCGACCGACTGTTCGCCGTCGGCGACCCAGACGATTCCGTCCTGGCGGTTGATCTGCAATTGCATGCTGCGATCCGCGAGCAAGGAGAGCGCGCGGCTTTGCTCGGCCGGAACGATCCAGGCGTCGATGTTGCCGGCGCGATCGGCGCGGCCGGCGAGCCCGGCCCACCACGTCGCAGCGTTGCTGCCGAACGCGTAGACGCTGACCAGCCCGGCGCGGCCGCTCGCCTTCGTGACGCGGCGCTCCTCTGGTTGGCCGACCTCGATCCAGTGAACGATGCGGCCGGTCAGGTCCTTCCTCCAGAGCTCGGGCTCGTCGGGGTCCCACATCCCCTTGGCGAACTCGAGCGCACCGTCGCGCTCCTCGACCGCGACGTTGAGCGCGAACGCGAGCAGCCGGATCATCATCCGTTCGTCATTCTCGGAAGGGTGGCGCGCCAGCGTCAGCTGGCGATCGCAGTAGACAGCCCGGTCGACGTCGGCAAGCTGCACCGCGGCCTTGCAGACAGTCGCTTTCAGTGCCATCGGCCGACTGTGCCACAGCGCGCCACAATCGCCTCTCCGCAGGACGTGACGGGTCGCCCATGAGCATGAAGAAGTCCGATCTCGACAAGCATCTCGCACGCAAGATCGACGGCCAGAGGAAGGCGTCGGGAGTCCAGGGCCGGTTCGGAGAAGGCTCGGCCGACGTCCCCGATCGCCGCGAGCAGCGCCGACTCGACGCCGCCGCCGGCCTGGTGCCGTTCGCCTGCAAGTTGCCGGCGACGTTGGCGGCGACGCTGCGCGACAAGAGCGGGGGCCGCCCCGACGGCATCAACGGCCTTGTTGCCGAGCTGCTGCAGAAGGCACTGAAGTGAGCGCGGCGTCGAGCGCATGAGCACCGCCGCCGACTTCGACCTGTTCATCATCGGCGCCGGCAGCGGCGGCGTTCGCGCCGGCCGGATGGCGGCGCAGCGCGGCGCGCGTGTCGCCGTCGCCGAGAGCGGCGCGCTCGGTGGCACCTGCGTCAACGTCGGCTGCATCCCGAAGAAGCTGTACAGCTTCGCGGCGCACTACAGCGAGAGCTTCGAGGAGGCGGCGGGCTTTGGCTGGCGCGTCGGTGCGTCGCGCTTCGACTGGGAAACGCTGAAGGCGAACCGCCGCGTCGAGATCGGTCGGCTGAACCGCGTCTACGGCCAGTTGCTCGAGGGCGCCGGAGCGAGGATCCTGCGCGGCCGCGCGCGCGTCGTCGGTCCGCACGAGGTCGAGGTCGCAGGGGCTCGCTACCGCAGCGACCGCATCGTCGTTGCGACCGGGGGTTGGCCGGTGCTCGCCGACGTCCCCGGCGGCGAGCGGGCGATCAGCTCGAACGAGATCTTCGACCTGGCGCGCTTCCCCGGGCGGCTGGTCGTGATCGGCGGCGGCTACATCGCGTGCGAGTTCGCATCGATCTTCAACGGCCTCGGCGCGCGCGTCACGCAGCTCTATCGCGGCGAGCAGATCCTGCGTGGCTTCGACCTCGACCTCCGCAACTTCGTCGCTGCCGAGATGGCCAAGAAGGGGGTCGACATCCGGGTCGGCACGAAAGTCCGCGCCCTCGAGAATGCTGGCGGCGGCGCGACGCGCGTCGTCCTCGCGGACGGCAGCGCCATCGAGGCCGACGCCGTGCTCTGCGCGACCGGTCGCGCTCCCAACACCACCGGCCTCGGCCTCGAGGCCGCCGGCGTCGCGCTCGACGTCAACGGTGCCGTCGTCGTCGACGACCGCTACTGCACCAGCGTGCCCAGCATCTACGCCGTCGGCGATGTCATCGATCGCGTCCAGCTGACGCCGGTCGCGATCGCCGAGGCAATGGCGCTCGTCGCCGACCTGTTCGGCGGCCGCGGCCGCCGCGTCGACTACCTGCAGATCCCGACCGCGGTCTTCACCCATCCGAACATTGGCACGATCGGCCTCGCGGAGAGCGATGCGCGTGGCCGGTTCGAGAAGATCCGCGTCTACCGGTCCGAGTTCAGGCCGCTGCGCCACACCCTGTCCGGGAGCAGCGAGCGGACGCTGATGAAGCTCGTCGTCGATGACGCCAACGACCGCGTGGTCGGTTTGCACATGGTCGGCGCCGATGCCGGCGAGACGATCCAGGGCTTTGCCGTCGCAATGAAGGCGGGCGCGACCAAGGCCGTCTTCGACGCCACGCTCGGCATCCATCCGACCGCCGCCGAGGAGTTCGTGACGATGCGCGAAGCGGCGGTGGCATGATCGCTGCCCTTGCCCGTCGTCCAGCCATGAATCGAATCGCTCTGCATCCTCCCTCGCTTCGCGTCGCGCTTGCCGCAACCGCGCTCGCCGCGCTGCTCGTCGGCGGCGCTGGCGCCGCCGACAAGTCCAAGCCGGCATCGACGAAGAAGAGCGATGCCGTCCTCACGCCCGAGCAGCTGCGTGATTGCCTCGACAAGGAGGCGCGCAAGAACAAGGCGACCGACGCGGCGCTGAAGGTGAAGGCCGACATTGCCGCCGACAAGGCGATGATCGATCGCAGCGGCACCGAGCTCGCCGAGGAGGCGACGACGCTCGACCGCACGAGCGAGGACGCGGTCAATGCCTACAACGCCAAGATCGACGAGCGCGACAAGCAGATCGCAGCCTACGAAGCGAAGGTCGCCGGCTACAACAAGGACTCCGCCGACGTCCAGGCGCTGAACGACGCCTACGCGAAGTCGTGCAGCAACCGCCGCTACGACGATCGCGACCTGAGCGACATCCAGCGCAACAAGAAATGACGAACCCGTTGCTGGCGCCCTGGACCGGGCCATTCGGTCTGCCGCCGTTCGCGCAGGTGCGCGCCGAGCACTTCGCACCGGCGTTCGCGGTGGCGATGCGCGAGCATCTCGCCGAGATCGACGCGATCGCCGCCCAGCGCGACGCGCCGGCGTTCGCCAACACGATCGCCGCGTTCGACCGCTCGGGCCGCAACCTCGCCCGCGTCGGCGCGCTCTTTCACAACCTGACGTCGAGCGAGACGTCGCCCGCGCTGCAGCAGGTCGAACGCGAGATGGCGCCGCTTCTCGCCGGCCACGACAGCCGCGTCTACAGCCATGCCGGCCTCTTCGCGCGCATCGACACGCTGCACTCCCGCCGCGACGATAGCGATCTCGACGACGAGCAGCGCCGCGTTCTCGAGCGCTTCCACCTCGACTTCGTCCGCAACGGCGCCCGGCTCGCGCCCGCGGCGCAGGCAAGGCACGCGGCGGTGCTGGAGCGCCTCGCCGAGCTGATGACGCGCTTCGGCCAGAACGTGCTTGCCGACGAG
>DASXIP010000276.1:0-1928 GCA_036497875.1 Caldimonas sp. | reverse complement strand
GTCATTCGCCACATCCGCAGCGTGACCGACAAGCCGATCAAGTACGTCGTGATGAGCCACTACCACGCGGTCCGCGTGCTCGGTGCGAGCGCGTACGGCGCGAGCGAGATCATTGCCAGCGAGGACACGCGCGACCTGATCGTCGAGCGCGGCGCCGCCGACATGAAGAGCGAGATCGAGCGCTTCCCGCGGCTCTTTCGCGCCGTCGAGACGATCCCCGGGCTGACCTGGCCGACGCTGACGTTCAAGGGCGAGATGACGGTCTGGCTCGGCAAGCTCGAGGTCCGGCTGATGCAGCTCGGCCGCGGCCACACCAAGGGCGACACCGTCGCCTGGCTGCCGCAGCAGAAGATCCTCTTCAGCGGCGATCTCGTCGAGTACGGCGCGACGGCGTACGCCGGCGACGCCTATTTCCGTGACTGGCCGAAGACGCTCGACCGCGTCGAGGCGCTCGCCGCAACCGCGATCGTTCCCGGCCGTGGCGCCGCTCTGACCGACGCAGCGATGTGCCGCGACGGCGTCGCGACGACGCGCGCCTTCATCCGTGAGCTGCTCGCGAGCGTGCAGCAGGGCGTCGCCAAGGGCCACGACCTGAAGCGCGTCTACGCCGACACCGACGCGCTGCTGCGGCCGAAGTACGGCCAGCAGTTCATCTACGAGCACTGCATGCCGTTCGACGTCTCGCGCGCCTACGACGAGGCGACCGGCCATGCCGACCCGCGGATCTGGACGGCCGAGCGCGACCAGGACATGTGGGCGGCGCTCGCATGAGCGTCGTCAGCGACGCCGCGGCGCGCTTCGGCAGCGGCCGCGCAGTGGCGCGCGTCGAGGACGGCGCGCTCCTGACCGGCCGCGGCCGCTTCGTCGACAACGCCCCAGAACCGGGGCAGACGGTCCTCTTGTTCCAGCGCTCGCCGTATGCGCACGCACGGATCGTCGCGGTCGACACCGACGCGGCGCGGGCGATGCCCGGAGTTCTCGCCGTCTACACCGGTGCCGAGCTCGCCGGCGCCGGCGTCAAGCCGATGCCGACGACGCCCGACTTCGGGCGCGCCGACGGCAAGAAGGCGGTGAGCCCGCCGCGGCGCGCGCTCGCACACGAGGTCGTTCGCTACGTCGGCGAGCCGGTCGTCGCCGTCATCGCTGAGACCCGCGAGGCGGCGCGCGACGCGGTCGACGCGGTCGTCGTCGAGTACGACGAGCTTGCCGCCGTCAGCGACGTCGTCGCGGCGACGGCGCCGGGCGCCGCCGTGGTCGCCGTCGACGCGCCAGACAACATCGCCGCCGAGATGCGCCACGGCGATGCCGCTGCCGCCGAGGCGGCGTTCGCGCGCGCCGCAACTCGCATCGCGCTCGATCTCGTCAACCAGCGCGTCGCGCCGGTGTCGCTCGAGCCGCGCAGCGTCGTCGCGTCGTTCGATGCCGCGAGCGGCGTCCTGACCGTGCGTATCAGCAACCAGATGCCGACCGCGGTCGCGGCGGGTCTCGCCGGCGCGCTGCCCGGACTGGCGCAGGACGAGGTGCACGTTCTCGTCGGCGACGTCGGCGGCGGCTTCGGCATGAAGACCGGCGCCTATCCCGAGGACATCGTCGCGGCCTACGCGGCGCGCGCGCTCGGCAGGCCGGTGCACTGGCAGGCCGACCGCAGCGAGGAGTTCCTGTCGGCATCGCACGGCAGGGACCTCACGAGCCGCGCCGAGCTCGCGCTCGACGCCGACGGCAAGGCGCTGGCGCTGCGCGTTCGCTCGCGTGCCAATGTCGGCGCCTACGCGACGCCGGCAGGGATCGCGATCCAGCTGATGATCGGCCCCTGGGTCTCGACCAGCATCTACGACATCCAGGTGATCGATTTTCACCTGCAGGCGGTGCTGACGAACACGATGTCGACCGGCCCCTACCGCGGCGCCGGCCGGCCCGAGGCGATCTAC
>DASXIP010000275.1:0-4655 GCA_036497875.1 Caldimonas sp. | reverse complement strand
GCGCGCGCGCTGCTCGGCCTGGCGACGCTCAACGTCGACGGCCGCGCCTGGCGCACGTTCGGCGTCGCCACCCGCGAGCGCGTGATCCAGGTCGCGCAGCCAGTCGACATCCGGCAGCGCCTCGCCGCCCACGCGGCGTGGCGCAGCGTCTTGCCGCTGCTGCTGATGACGCCGCTCGCCGCGCTTGCGATCTGGTGGCTCGCGGCGCGCAACCTCGCGCCGCTCGATCGGCTCGCGCGCGACGTCCGCGCCCGCGATGCTCGCTCGCTCGCGCCGGTGCTGACCGGCGATCTGCCCGACGAGGTGGCACCGCTCGCCCACGCGCTCAACGCGCTGCTGGCGCGGCTCGGCGTTTCGCTCGACAGCCAACGCGCGTTCGTCGCCGACGCCGCGCACGAGCTTCGCTCGCCGCTGACGGCGTTGAAGCTGCAACTCGAGCTGCTGCGTCGCGCCGGCGATGCGGAGACGCGCGAAGCTGCGCGCTCGGCCATCGGCGAAGGGATCGCGCGCGCCTCGCGCCTGGTCGAGCAGCTGCTCGCGCTCGCGCGCTCCGAGCCCGATGCCGTGCTTCCGGTCGAGCGCGTCGACCTGGTCGTGATCGCGCGCCAGGCAATCGACGATGCGACGGTGTTCGCCGACTCGCGCTCGGTGACGATCGCGTTGATCGCAAAAGGAGAGGAGTTCATCAAGGGCGACCCAGTCGCGCTGAATCTCCTCATCCGCAATCTGGCGGACAACGCGGCCCGCTATTCGCCGCCAGGGTCTCGTGTCGAGGTGCGAGTGCGCGCGGAGGCGGGCAAGATCGTGCTCGAGGTCGACGATTCGGGGCCGGGGATTCCCGAGAGCGAGCGCGAGCGCGTCTTCGATCGCTTCTACCGCCCCGCGGAAGCGACCGAATCGGGCAGCGGTCTCGGCCTGGCGATCGTTCGCAGTGTTGCGAATGCGCATGGCGCAACGATCCGCCTGGAACGCTCGGCGCTGGGCGGGCTCCAGGTCGCGGTTTCATTCCCCGCTATCCCCTTGATCACTCCCGCCATCCCTTGATCAAGGGATGCGCCCGACGCGCTTTTGGAATAACTTCCGTCCACTGAACTGCCAATTCCTGGCACAAGCGATTTCGAAACAGGGGAGAGAAAGCATGAACAGTTTGAAACAGATCGGTGCGGCCGCATTAGTCTTCGCGGCTGCGACGGGCGCCCAGGCGCAAAACGTGGCCGTCGGCAATCTCTGGCATGTCCCCGAGGCGATCAGCCAAGACGCCACCCCGGCGAACGTGCCGCTGACGACTCCTGACGTTGTCTTCAGTGTCGACTCGCCGTTCAATTTCAGCGGCACGAACGCGACGGTTGGAAACTGGTTGGCGAGCAGCGGCGCGTTCAATATCATTGAGAACACGTCGGGAACGTTGGCGTCGCAGATGGACAACAACAGCGTCGGAACCTTGATCTCCTTCGTCGGCAACGTGACGGTCACGAATGGCCAGATGTTCACGGTGACGCACGACGATGGCTTGACGCTCATCATCGGCGGCCTGAACTTGGGGTTCAGCCCGGGACCGACATCGCCGATCACCACGACCGCCACGTACACTGGGCCGAGCGGCAACTTCCCGTTCCAGCTCGTCTACGGCGAGTGCTGCGAGGGTCCGGCGCAGTTGCAGGTCGCCCTGCCGTTCACGGCCGCAGTTCCGGAGCCCGAGAGCTACGCGCTGATGCTCGCCGGCCTCGGCACGCTCGGCTTCGTCGCGCGCCGTCGCCGCGCCTGAGCACGAAGGTCTTCACGCAACGGCCCCGGTCCTCCGGGGCCGCTGCACTTTGGCGGCCGTCTTAACCCTCGCTTAACGAAGTCGTAATGGATTTCTAATCGGGCGCTCCTATCTTGGGTGGAAGCGGAACTGGTCCGTGTCCACCCCCAGGAGAACTCATTGAAGCTGAAGCCATTGAACGCGGCGCTGCTCGGCGCCGGCATCGCCGTCGTCGGGACGACCGGAGCGATCGACCTGCCCCACTGGTTCAAGCACGACGAGAACGCCGCGATCGTCGCCCAGGCCTCGCCGCAGCAGGGCGAACGGGTCGTACCGCCTGCGCCGTTGAACATCGCGCCGGGGCAAGTCCCCAACTACCGGGCCATCGTCAAGCAATCGGCGCCGGCCGTCGTCGGCGTCACCGTCGAGGGCAGCCACAAGGCGTCGCTCGAAGAGCAGGGCTTGCCGCCAGGGCTCGAGGACGATCCCTTCTTCCGCTTTTTCCGCGGCGTTCCCGGCTTCGGGCAGCGCGGCGGGCAGAGCCCGTCGATGCCGTTCAAGGGCCTCGGCTCGGGCTTCATCATCAGCCCCGACGGCATCATCCTGACCAACGCCCACGTCGTTCGCGACGCCAAGGACGTCACCGTCAAGCTGAGCGACCGTCGCGAGTTCACCGCCAAGGTGCTCGGGCTCGATACCGCGACCGACATCGCGGTGCTGAAGATCGATGCGAAGGGCCTGCCGGTGGTTCGCCTCGGCGACCCGAAGAGTCTCGAGGTCGGCGACCCGGTGCTTGCGATCGGCGCGCCGTACGGGCTCGAGCAGACGGCGACCTCGGGCATCGTCAGCGCCAAGGGCCGCTCGCTGCCTGGTGACGCGGTCGTTCCGTTCATCCAGACCGATGCCGCCGTCAACCCGGGCAACTCGGGTGTACCGCTGTTCGACGGCACCGGCTCGGTGGTCGGCATCAACTCGCAGATCTACTCGCGCAACGGCGGCTTCCAGGGCGTCTCGTTCGCGATTCCGATCAACGTCGCGCTCAAGGTCAAGGACCAGATCGTGTCCACCGGCAAGGCGCAGCACGGCCGCCTCGGCGTCACCGTGCAGGACCTCAACCAGACGCTCGCCGACTCGTTCGGCATGAAGCGTCCGGACGGTGCGCTGGTCTCGAACGTGATGCCGGAAAGCGCGGCGGCGGCAGCAGGGTTGAAGTCGGGTGACGTCATCACCGAGGTCAACGGCGAGCCGGTGGTCCGCTCGGGCGAGCTGTCGAGCCTGATCGGCATGTCGGCGCCAGGCGAGCACATCAAGCTGAAGGTCTGGCGCGATCGCACGGAGCGCACGATCGAGGCCAAGCTCGGCACTGCCGAGAAGGAGCCGAAGCAACTCGCCGATGCCGGCGCCGGCGCGGACTCGGGTTCGCTCGGGCTGACGCTGCGCCCGCTGACCCGCGACGAGCGGCAGCAGGCGAAGCTCGACAACGGCCTGGTGGTCGAGGACGTCGACGGCGCTGCCGCGCGTGCCGGCATCCAGGCTGGCGACGTACTGCTCGCGATCAACGGCAAGCCGGTGCAGTCGATCGAGCAGCTGAAGAGCGTGCTCGCGGCCAAGCCGAAGAGCGTCGCGCTGCTCGTGCAGCGTGAGGGCGAGAGGATCTTCGTGCCGGTCAAGGTCGGCTGATTCGGCAGTCCCGCCAGACGGCGCCCGGCCCGCTGCTCGCAGCGCGCCGCGCGCCTTGCCGTGGACCGGCGTCGTGCGACGACTGTGGCGCCGTCGCAATAGGCGTGAACTAATTTCCGCTTGGCGACGCCAAATCCCCCGATCTGCGGGGGATGCCGCCGTAAGCTTCGCGGCTGTCGCGACCGGCGACCGTCTGGAGCAAGCCAATGAAGTCGATTTCGATGTCGGTTCGATCCGCCGCACGCGCCGCCGTCATCGCCGCCGTGTTCGCCGCCAGCGCTGCGCAGGCGGGCGAGATCCGCGTCCTGCTCGGCATCGACCCTGCCGACGCGAGCGGCGACGTGCTCCTCAGTGCATCGCTCGTGCCGGCGCAGTCGCTGTCGCATGCGACCGGACAGAGGACGACGATCACGCAGACCTCGACGATGGCCGAGGTGATGCGCGCCAGCCGCACGGTCGAGAACGAGATCATCATCGGCCCGGCGCACGTCACCGCGTCGGCGATCCTGCACGCGTACCAGCTCCTCGCCACCAGCGGCCAGGACCAGGTCTACGCGCTGGTCGCCAGGAACGAGATCGACAAGTTCGAGAAGCTCCCCGGCAAGCGCCTCTACCTGCCGCAGCAGGATTCGCTGCGTAGCTACCTCGCCAAGGGCCTGCTGACCGAGGCCGGCGTCAAGCTGGGGCAGTTCTCGAAAGTGACTTACGGCAACACCAGCGGCGGTGGCCTGGTCGCTCTCTCGTTCGACATGGCCGACGTCACTGTCGCCGACGAGGCCCAAGCCAAGGAATGGATTGCGTCCCACCCCGGCCAGGCGCGCATCCTGAAGACGACGCGGCCGGTGCCCGGCGGCATGAACATGGTCGTTCGCAGGGACTTCTGCGCCACCGAGTGCGCGCGCCTCTCCGAGTGGGTCAACTCGCCGGACGGCGCGATCCCTGGAGTCGGTCGCTTCCGCCTCGCGACGGCCGATGCCGGCCGGCAGTTCACGTATGTCGCCTCGCTTGGCATCGCGACGCCGGAATCGATCAACGGCGTCACTCGCGTCGGCGCGGAGCAGGTCGCCGAGCTCGCCAAGCAGGGCGTGGCGATCGTCGATACCAGGACGCCGAAGGAATACGAGAACGAGCACGTGCACGGTGCGGTGCTTGCGCCGTACGTCGAAAAGAGCCTGAAGGAGATCGATTTCGACGCCAAGAAGGACGACTTCACGGCGTTGAAGACGATCGC
>DASXIP010000274.1:0-8357 GCA_036497875.1 Caldimonas sp. | reverse complement strand
CTTGCCGTCCAACCCCATCATGGAGTCGCGCATGACGGGGTCCCCCCAATAGTTGAAGGTCCAACCGCCAAGGGTGAAATCTCCGGTCGGATCTTCTTCGGGGCCACCCGGCGCCTGCATCACGCCATCGAGCGAGATCATTGTCGTCACAACAAGTCTTCTCATCGGAACTCCTTCTGTCGCCCGGCGTGTACTGTACGGCCGCCGGCGCGCGCCGATCGCCGACGCACGCAGTGCGGAACCTCCGGTCGTTCGAGCCCATCATGACTTTCGCCTCGGCCTCGCATTTGCCATGCGCGCAAGGAGATCGACGCGCACCGCGTCGAACCGCCGCAGGTCCTGGTGCCGCAATAGCACCGCTGGCATCGGCAGCGCGGGGGATCGGCCGGATGACGAAGGGCTCTGCACATCGAGCCCCGCATAATCGCCGCATGCGTGGAGTCGGGCGGCTGCGATGAAGATTCGGGATGTCGTCTTTTCTGTCGGTCAGTCGGGCTATCTTCATCGCGACCTGATGGCCATCAAGGCAGGCGCTCGCGCGGACGGCTTCATCTTCCACGGCGCGCCGGTTCTGCCCGGCTACAAGTCGATCGTGGAAGCAGGAACGACGATCTCGGTCATGCTCGTCCTCGGTGACGAGCAGGTCGCGTTCGGTGACTGCGCCGACGTCATCCTGGCCGGCGCCGCGGGCCGCGACCGCGTGTTCAACGCCAGCGAGCATCTCGTGCTTCTGGAGGGTGACATCAGGGAGCGCCTGATGGGCCTGGAGGCGAGCGTGTTCCGGGCCAACGCCGAGGCGTTCGACCGGCTGCAATTCGGCGGCAAGCCGATCCACATGGCGCTGCGCTACGGCATCACGCAGGCGCTGCTGCACGCCGCCGCCCTGTCGGGCCGCGAGACCATGGCCGAGGTCGTGGCGCGCGAGTACGACGCGACCGTCTCCGAGACGCCGATCGCGATCCTCGCCTCGGGTCACCGCGACGACCCGCTGCAGCTCGACCGCACGATCTTGAAACGCCCCGAGCTCTTGCCGCACGCGAGCTTCACGACGGTCGAGCACGTGGGCCGCTCGGGCGAGAAGCTGCGCGCCTTCGCAGACACGGTGGCCACGCGGCTGCGGCAGATCGGCGGCGACGACTACCGGCCACGCATCCATCTCGACGTCTACGGCACGCTCGGCGAACTGTTCGCGAACGACACCGACAAGATCGCCGCCTACCTGGCGACCCTCGTCGAGACGGTGAAGCCGTATGGCTTTCTCATCGAGTCACCGATCATCGCCAGGACCCAGCGCGAGCAGATCGAGCTCTTCACGAAGCTCCGCGAGACGCTGCGCCGCAACGGCACCGAGATCGGCGTGATCGCCGACGAGTGGTGCAACACGCTCGAAGACGTCAAGCTCTTCACCGACGAGAAGGCGGCGGACTTCCTGCAGATCAAGACGCCCGATCTCGGCGGCATCAATAACTCGATCGAGGCGGTGCTCTATTGCAAGCAGCACGGCATGGGCGCCGCCCTCGGCGGCACGGCCAACGAGACCGACCAGTCGGCGCGGATCTGCACCCATGTCGCGCTGGCGTGTCGGCCCGACTTCATGCTGTCCAAGCCCGGCCTCGGGGTGGACGAAGCGCTGATGATCCAGCGCAACGAGATGGCACGTACGCTCGCCCTTTTGCGGGCGAAGCGCAGCCGGGTTTGAGGAGGAACTCCGGATGAGCCGGCTTTCCCTTTGGATCGGCACGTGCCTCGTGCTATCGAGCGCGCTCGCTGCCGGGCTTTCGATCGCTGCCGGCGCGGAGAAGCCGCGCTACGGCGGCACGGCGGTCACGGTCCTCGGCGCTGATCCGGCCGTCCTCAACCCCGGGATCAGCGTCGGCGTGCCCGACGTGTTCACCGGCTGCATCCTGTACGACGCCCTCGTTCGCTTCGGCAAGAACTTCGAGATCGTTCCGAACCTCGCCAAGTCCTGGGAGATCTCGGCCGATGGGCTGACCTACACGTTCCACCTCGAGAAGGCCGTCTTCACCGATGGCAAGCCGGTGACTTCGGAAGACGTCAAGTTCTCGCTGACTCAAGTCTCGGCGAAGTACGGCCCGAAGTTCCTCGCGCCCGGCAGTTTCATCCAGACGATCGAGACGCCCGACCCGCTGACGGCGATCATCAAGCTGTCGAAGCCGTTCGGGCCGTTCCTTTTCTCGCTCGCCTGCGAGCAGAACGCGCCGATCCTGCCGGCGCACGTGTTCCAGGGCAGCGATGTCGTCAAGAGCGAGGCGAGCCTGTCGAAGCCAGTCGGCAACGGCCCGTTCATGCTGCAGGAGTGGGTGCGCGGCGACCACCTGACGTTCGTCAAGAACCCGAACTATTGGCGCAAGGGCCAGCCATACCTCGACAAGGTCGTCGTCAAGATCATGCCGGACGCGTCGGCGCGCGTGCTGGCGCTGCGCGCTGGCGAGGTCGATTTCATCGACGAGTACTACTTCCCCTTGAGCGCCCACGCGCAGTTCTCGCGCGACCCGAACTTCGTCCTGCAAGACATCAGCTATCCGAGCGACGATCTCGCGATCATCAACACCAAGAGACCGCATCTCGAGAACGCGCAGGTCCGGCAAGCTCTCCTGATCGCGGTCGATCGCGAGTTCCTGCACCGGGCGGTCTTCTACGGCATCGGCGGCGTCCCGCAGAGCTCGGTCGATACGCGGATCGCCTGGGCCTACAACCCGGGCGTCAATTACAGCAAGATGTACGCGTACGACCCGAAGCGGGCGGCCGCGCTGCTCGATGCCGCCGGATCGAGAGTCGGGGCCGATGGAACGCGCTTCACGATCCGGCTGTCGTTCGATGCGGGGCGCCCGGAATACACGGGGCTTGCGCAGGCGCTGCAGCGCTACTGGCAAGCGGTCGGCATCAAGGTCGTCCTTGACGGCGCCGAGCGTCCGGTCGTCCTGAAGAAGGTCTACACCGACTACGACTTCGACGTCACGCTGCAGAACTACACGACGTCGGGAGATCCGGCCCTCGGCATCGCGCGGCTCTACGTCACGAGCTCGATCAAGCAGGGCTCGACTTTCAACAATGCGAGCCGCTACTCCAACCCCGAGGTGGATGCGCTGTTCGCGCACGGCCAGAACGGCCTGACACGCGAGGACCGCGCCAAGGATTACTTCAAAGTCCAGGAGATCCTGGCGCGCGACCTGCCGGTCCTCACCCTGCACGAGCAGGCCGAGATCGACGCCGCGACGAGCAAGCTGAGAGACGTCTTCCTGACCGCGAACTACGTCTGGTGGGGCAGCGTGTGGATGGCGGAATAGCCGCGGGCACCCTCACCGAGCGCGCCGCACGCTACTGGGCTGGCGTCGCCTACGACGATTTGCCGGCCGAAGCCGTCCGGCTCGCCAAGCGCTTCCTGATCGACACGCTGGCGGCCGGCATCGCTGGCGCGCGGACGGCTGTCGTCGAAAGCACGATCCGCGCTGCGCAGGCCGGTTTCGAGGGCGGCGGACCTGCCGTCGTCTGGGGCCGCGAGGTGCGGCTGCCGATTCCGCAAGCAGCGCTCGTCAACGGCACGGCCGCCCACGCGCTCGAGCTCGACGACTTCGGCGGCTGCGGCCATTCCGGCGCGGTCGTGGTCCCGGTGGTCTGCGCGCTGGCTGCGCGCGGCGGCGTGTCGGGCCGCGAGGCGCTCGTCGCGATCCTCGCCGGATACGACCTCGCGGCGCGCGTCCTGGAAGGCGCCGGCGGCTATCGACCGCACAACGCGCTAGGCTGGCATTCGACGGGCACTTGCGGCAGCTTCGGCGCGGCCGCTGCGGCGGCAAGGATGCTCGGTCTCGACAGCGAACGCTTCGCCGACGCGCTCGGCATCGCAGGTACCTTCACCGGCGGAGTCTGGGCCTTTCTCGCCGACGGCGCCGACACCAAGCGCTTCCATCCGGGCAAGACCGCCGAGAACGGGTTGACGGCCGCCTTGCTGGCGCAGGCGGGAATGAGCGGCCCGCGCCAGATCCTCGAAGCCGAGTGGGGCGGCTTCTTCGGCACCTACTCGCACGACATCGCGACGCCAGAGCTGACGCTCGAAGGGCTCGGCACTGCGTTTCGCATCGACCGTTCGGGAATGAAGCCCTATGCCTGCTGCCGCGGTCTGCACTACACGATCGACGCGCTGCTCGAGCTGATGGCCGAGACCGGCAGCAGCGCGAGCGACATCGCCGCGATGATCGTGCACGGCAACGCGCAGACGGTGCGCCAGTTCGACCGACAGGTGATCGGCACGCTGCTCGATGCGCAGTTCAGCATGAACTACGCGCTCGCGGTGGTCGCCGAGAGCGGCCGTGCCACGATCGACCAGTTCTCGCCGAGCCGCGCCGGCGAGCCCGAGATCAGGCGGCTCATGCGCGCGACCCACGTCGTGGCCGACCGCACGCTCGCTCCAGGCGAGTATCCACCGCTCGAGCTGCATCTGAAGGACGGGCGCCGGCTCGAGCGCGCCATCGCGTTCGGCAGAGGCGCACCTGAAAATCCGCTCAGCGACGAAGAGCTCGCGCTCAAGGTCGAGAGCCTGATCGCTCCGGTGCTCGGGGCCGAGCGCCACCGCGAGATCGTCGCCGCCGTCGAGCGGCTCGACCAGACCCCCGACGCCGCCGCGTTCGCGGCTCTTCTCGCCGGAAGCGACGCACAACGCCGGGCGGCGTGACCAATGGGCCGGTTCCTGCTCGCCAGACTGGCGTGGGCGGTCCCGATCATCGCCCTCATCCTGATCGTCAATTTCCTGATCATTCACCTGGCGCCCGGCGATCCGGTGCAGGCGCTGGTCGGCGATTTTCCCGCGCCGCCCGGATACATCGAGCAGATCCGGCATGACTTCGGCCTGGACCAGCCGCTCTGGGTCCAGCTCCTGCGCTATGGCGAAAACCTCGTCCAGGGCCATCTCGGCTACTCGTTTGCCAATCGGCAGCCGGTGCTCGGCCTCATCCTGGTCCGGGCCGGAACGACGCTGGTCCTGATGATTCCGGGTCTCGTCGCGGCGTCGCTCCTCGGCGTCGTCCTTGCGCTCGCGGCGGCGCCGCGCGCCGGCAGCGTCTTCGACAGCGGCATCACGGCGCTCAGCTTGTTCGGCTATTCGGTGCCGATCTTCTGGCTCGGACAGCTCCTCATCATTCTGTTCGCGGTCGATCTCGGCTGGCTGCCGGCGCAAGGCATGACGTCGCTGCGCGGCAGCGCCACCGGGTGGGCGTATGTCCGCGACGTCGCCTGGCATCTCGTGCTGCCGGCCTTCAGCATCACGATCTTCTTCGTCGCGGTCGTCGCCCGCGTCGCCCGCGCCAGCATCGTCGGCGTGCTGTCGGAAGACTTCATCACGACCGCGATGGCCAAGGGCCTCTCGCGGCGCGCCATCCTGTGGCGCCACGTGCTACCGAACGCGATGATCCCGGTCGTGACCGTGATCGGCTACAGCTTCGGCTACTCGCTCACGGGCGCGATCCTGGTCGAGACGGTATTTGCGTGGCCGGGCCTCGGCAGCCTCTTCGTCGCCTCGATCGGCAACCGCGACTATCCGGTCCTGCAGGGGATCCTGCTCCTCTCGGCGGTCATGGTCGTGTTCGCCAATCTCGCGACCGACCTCTTCTACGCCCTCCTCGATCCGCGCGTTCGGCGCAGCTACGGGGTGAGGAATGCGTGAGGCGTGGACGCGCCTGGCGGAGCACAAGGCCGGTGTCGCCGGCCTCGCCTTCATCGTGATGCTGGTCGTGGTTGCGGTCGCAGCGCCGCTCGTCCTGGGTCACGATCCTGCGGCGCTTTCGAACGACGTGATGACGCCGCCGTCGCGCGCGCACTGGTTCGGCACCGACGAGCTCGGGCGCGACGTCTTCGCCGGCATGAGCCAGGGCGTGCAGGTGTCGCTTACGGTCGGCTTCGCGGCGGCGCTCGCGGCATCGGTGCTCGGCATCCTGATCGGCGCGGTCGCGGGCTTCTTCGGCGGCAAGGTCGATCTCGGGCTGATGCGCTTCTCGGAGATGTTCCAGGTCATGCCGAGCTTCATCCTGGCGGCCGTGATCGTGGCGCTCGCCGGCCCCGGCCTGACCCGTGTCGTCGGCGTGATCGCGATCCTCGCCTGGCCGCAGGTAGCGCGCGTCATGCGCGGCGAGGTGCTGCGCGTGCGGCAGCTCGAGTTCGTCGACGCGGTGCGTTGTCTCGGCATTCGCGAGGAAGCGATCCTGCTGCGCGAGGTCATTCCCAATGCGATCGCGCCGGTGCTGGCGATCGGCACGCTGATCGTCGGCCAAGCGATCCTGCTCGAGGCGGCGTTGAGTTTTCTCGGCCTCAGCTCGGCCGACCTGATCAGCTGGGGACGCATGCTCAACAGCGGCCAGCGCCTTCTCTTCAACGCGCCGTGGCTGTCGATCTTTCCCGGCGCCGCGATCTTCCTGACCGTTCTCGCCTTCAACCTGCTCGGCGATGCCGTCGGCGCTGCGCTCGACCCGAAGGGGCGCCGTCGGTGAGCACGGCTACCTCGGATCGACCGATCGTCTCGGTCAGCGATCTGCGCTTCTCCTACCTGCGCGGCGGCGCGGTGGTCTCGGCCCTGCGCGGGGTGAGCCTCGCCGTCCAGCCCGGCGAGGCGGTCGGGCTCGTCGGCGAATCCGGATCGGGCAAATCGACGCTGGCCCGCGTCCTGCTCGGCCTCACGCACCCGCGCCTGTCGCGGATCGAAGCGGGCCGGATCGTCATCGACGGGCACGACGTGACCGGCTTCGACGCGCAGCAATGGGAGTCGCTGCGCGGCCATCCCGTGGCGATGATGTTCCAGGACCCGTTGACGTATCTGAACCCGGTCATGAAGGTCGGCCGCCAGATCGCCGAAAGCGTGCGTCGGCACGACCGCGGCGGCGACGTCGGCGCGCGCGTCCGCGAGCTGCTGGGTCTGGTGCGCCTCCCGGAGAGCGTTGCCAAAGCCTATGCGCACGAGTTGTCGGGCGGCATGCGCCAGCGGGCGCTCCTCGCGGTCGCGCTCGGCTGCCGACCACGCCTCCTCGTCGCCGACGAGCCGACGACCGCGCTCGACGTCACGACGCAGACGGAGATCATGGCGTTGCTCGCAGACCTGCGCCAGCGGCTCGGCATGGCGATGCTCCTCATCAGCCACGATCTCGGTCTCGTCGCTTCCGCCTGCACGCGCATCTACGTGCTGTACGCCGGCCGCACGGTCGAGTGGGGCTCAACTGAAGGCGTATTCAACGACTCGACGCATCCGTACACGGCGGGGTTGCTGCAATCGGCGCGCGTCGCCCGCAATGCGGCCGGGCGCTTCGCGACGATCGGTGGCGACGTGCCGAACCTTGCCCAGCCGATCGATGGGTGCCCGTTCGGGCCGCGCTGCGCGTTCGCGTTCGAGGCTTGTGCCCGGATGCCAGATCCGATCGACGTGCCGGGCGACCCTGACCACGCCGTCCGCTGCTGGTACGTCGAGGAGCAGTTGCGCTCGGGCGCAAAGGTCGCGCGTGTCGACTGACGAGATCCCGCTCCTCGAGCTGCGCAACGTCTCGAAGACGTTTCGCAGCGCCGCTGGCGAGACCATCCACGCGGTCCGAGCCGTGAGCCTAGCGGTCCGGCGTGGCGAGACCGTTGCCCTCGTCGGCGAAAGCGGCTCCGGAAAATCGACTCTCGGCCGCATCGCGCTCGGCCTGATCCGGCCCGATGCCGGTGAGGTCCTCCTCGATGGCCGCTCGTTCGCGAGCCTGTCGAGCCGAGCATTTCGCGAGGCGCGCCAGGCCATGCAGCCGGTCTTCCAGGATGCGACCGCCTCGCTCAATCCGCGACGGACGGTGCGCGAACTGATGGCGCAGGCCTTGCGTCGGCACGGGGGCAGCGTCGATGTGCACGCCGCCGCGATCCTCGATAGCGTCGGCCTGAGGCCGGGCTCCCAATACCTCGACCGGCTGCCGCACGAGCTGAGCGGCGGCCAGCGCCAGCGCCTGGCGATCGCGCGCGCGCTCGCCGTCGAGCCGGCGCTCATCGTCGCCGACGAGCCGCTCTCGGGCGCAGACGTCTCGATCCGCGGCCAGGTGCTCAACCTCCTCCTCGACCTCCAGGAGGCGCGCAGCATCGCCTACGTCATGATCACGCACGACATCTCGATCGCGCGCGCCTTCGCCGACCGCGCCGCCGTTATGCTGCGCGGCGAGATCGTCGAAAGCGGGACGGTGGACGAGGTGCTGGTGGAACCGAAGCACGAGTACACGCGCCGCCTCCTCGCCGCCGTGCCCGAGCTCGACCGGCGTGCTTGGTGACCGGCCACGCGCATCGCGCCATCGAGCCGCGGTGAACCGTCAGAGTTCTTGAGCAATGACTGCTATCGGGCC
>DASXIP010000273.1:0-3485 GCA_036497875.1 Caldimonas sp. | reverse complement strand
TTGTCGCCGTCGACGATGCCGTGCACGCCGTCGTCGTCGAGCGCGTCGAGGACGACGTGGTGCCCCGAGACGCCGGCGTGACGGCGGTCGATGACGAGCGTCTGGTCGCGCGAGCGGCCGATCGTGAACGGCAAGGTGTCGGCGGCGAGCGGTTGCCGCCGCTCGGCCGTACCTTGCGAGACCGCGACCTCGAACCAGGGCCCGGGAACGCGCACCGCGAGCACGGACGTCAGTGGCGTCTTCGGCACCGCCGCGCTCGCCACGGCGTCGATCGCTATCGCCGGCGCCGAGTTCGCCGCGAGCGTCGGCGATGCATGCAGCGCGATCGACGGGTAGTCGCCGGGCGGTCCTTCGGCGCGCGCCGAGAGGACGACGCGCATTCCATCGCCGAGCCGCAGCGGCGTGTCGCCGACGCTTTCCACCGCCGCGCCGGCGCCGCTTTCGTCGACGACACGGATGCCGTTCGTCGAGCCGGCGTCGGCGACGTGCCAGCCGTCGCTCTCGAGCCAGATCTCGGCGTGGCGGCGGCTCGTGTAGGTGCCGAAGGCGCGCAGGTCGGAGCCCTCGTCCTTGCCGATCACATAGCGGCGGCCGGGGACGACCGAGTGGAGAACGGCGACACGGGTGCCGCTGCCATCGCTGACGTCGAAGCTGACCGCACGGCCGGCGAGCGGCGTCGACGGCGTCGCGCCGCCGCGCGAGCGCGCGAACGGCAGCGCCGAAGGCGCATCGGTCTCGCTCCAGCGGCCGAGCACGCTCACTTCGTACGGTCGTGCGATCGTCGTCGCCGGCGTCGTCCGCAGCGCCGCGAGCAGCTCGCGATACTCGCCGTCATCGCGGTCGCGCTCGTTGGCGTCGAGGTCCGAGAGGCCGCCGAACAGCGACAGGTCGATTACGCCGGCATTCGGCAGCCGGCCGATCACTTCGCGGGCCAGATAACGCTTGACCTGCTCGGGCTTGAACTCGTGCATGAACTGCTGCAGCAGCTCGCGTGCCTCGGCACCGCCGGGCGAGCGGACGCCAACCGAGGTCAGCTGGAAGCGGTCGCGGTCAGCGATGACGACATGCAGCCGGACGTGGCTAACGACGAAGTGCTCGAGCTCATCGCGCACCGCGCCGATGAGCGGCGCGTAGACGCCGAGGTCGGCGCCTGGCCGCAGCGCGTCGGGAGCGATGGCACCGTCGCTGCGCGTCAGCGGCGCGTCGACGTCGAGGTCGGGCTCGCGGCCACGCTCGCGCGGCGGCAGATCGCTGCGACCGGCGACGCCGCCGAGGCCTTGGACACGATGGAGAACCCAGGATTTCATGGTCATGGCGTGCTTTCGGAATCGAGGTCGATCAGCTGCGATAGGCGACGACGAGCGTCGCGAGGGGGCCGTGCGCGCGCAAGTGGCGCACGCGCGGAAAGCCGGGCAGGCCATAGCCGGAGAGACGCTCGACGAAGCGTCCCCAGGCAGGCTGGATGCGGTCGCCGGCGCGCAGGCGCGCCTGCAGCGCCGGCAGCGACAGCTCGATCAGCAACGCGACGCGCGACACGTCGCCGATCATGACGATGGCACGCCGGAGACTGTCCTCGAGGTCGTCGAGGCAGCGCTCGAACGGGCCGTCGAATGTCCACACGAGCGGCGGCGGCAGCGCTTCGGCGTCGTCGCGGCGCGTGTTGCGGCGTGCTGCGCTCGCCCGGCTCATGGCGAAACTCCTTCGATCTCGCCGGTCGTGCGGCCGACGATCTGCATCGCGATCTCGGCAGCCGGGTTCGGGCCGTGGTCACCGGTGCCGTGGATGCGCCCGCTCGTGCGCAGCCAGTTGCGCTCGGCGAGCACCGCGATCGCCTTCGTCCACGGGCCGTCCTTGGCGCGGTCGGCGCGAAACGCGGCGACGTACCACTTGTAGGGCCTGAGCGAGCTGCACGCGCCGCGCTCGGCTTCGGGCGACGGCGGCGCCCCGGTGCGGCAGAGCCGAACGATGGTGTCGAGCGTCAGGCCGTCGCTCGGAAAGCTCGGCGTTCCGGTCTTGCCGGCGAGCCAGCCGATGTCGCGGCAGCGGCGCGCGTCGAAGACCTGCTCGCACGCCGTGCGCGCGGTGCCGGCGCGATGGCTAAACGAGAGGCCGCTCATGATCACTTCCGCAGCCTCGCGCGGGAGCGGAGGCGCCGCCGTCGCCGGCGCCGACCAGATCGCCGCCGCGGCGGTGAAAGCGTCGGCGGAGGTGCCGGCGACGCCGTGGATCGCGTCGATGAGATGCGGCCGCGGCACGCGCGCGCTGCCGTTCGCGGCAGAAGCGAGCGTCGCCATCATGCCGGCGACACCGAGTACGCTTGCGCGCGCGTGGCCCTGGCCCCAGCCCTCGGCGACGACGTCGACGACGGCGCCGCCCTTGCATTTTTCCCAGTCGTCGTCGCTGCCGCGGCGGCCGTCGGCGCCGAACGCGCAGCGGCGAACGATGCCCGGGTCGAGCGGCATCGGCGGCATCAGATGCATCGGCGCACCGAGCTTCCTGCCGGCCGGCTCGCTGAGTAGCCGCCCGTAGGCGATCGCGGTCGGGCCGGGAGCGTTCCAGTCGCGTGCGTCGCCGCGCTCGAGCGGCCTGCCGAACAGCAGGTCGGCGCTGCCGCAGGCGCTCCGCGCATCGTCGCAGCCGGCGTTCCAGCCGTACGCCGCCGCCGCCGCCTGCACGTCCCACGGCCGACGGCAGCCGGCAAAGCCCTGTTCAAAGCAGAACATGCGGTCGAGGAAGCGCGCCGAGTCCGAGCGCATCAGCTGGCCGCGTAAGCTGTCCTGAGCCGGGATCGCATCGCCGCCACGCTGCATCGCGGCGCGCTCGGCGGCGAGCAGGCGCCCGCCGCGCTCGCCGTCGGCAAGGAAGGCGGTCGCCATGATCGGCTTGATCGTCGAGGCCGGCATCGCCGAGTGGTAGATGGCCGGATTCAGGAGCGCGTCGGCGCGGTAATGCACCCGGTAAGGCAGCCGGGCGTCGCAGTTCGGGACGCGACCCGGACCGTCGACTTCCTGGCGCGCGCACGGCGAGAGCGCGCCGGCGAGCGCCTCGATGCGGCCGCTCGCGATGTCGATCACCGCGACCGCGGCCATGCGCACCATCGCTCCTTCGAGCAGCTGCGAGCCGAGCGGCCGGTCGCCGTCTTCGGCGCGGCGCATGCCGAGCGCACGGCAGACATCCTGGCGGCCGGTGTAGCAGGCGGCGGTCTTCTGCGCGAGTGCCTGCAGCGCAGGATCGATCGTGAGGTCGATCGAGTAGCCAACGTCGACCGGGGCGCCGTCGATTTCGACGTGGTTGCGCGAGCCGATCCGCCCGGTGCGCACGCGCGGCAGCTCGTCGTCGTTGCCGGCGTAGGCGCGGTAGAGCGCGCCGGCCGGCTGGCGCAGCGATTCGAGCGGCTGCAGCAAGGTGAAGATCGACGGCGGCACCTGCCAGCGTGGATCGTCGACGTGGTCGGCAACTCCCGGCTCGCCGGCGACGGCGATCGG
>DASXIP010000272.1:0-5154 GCA_036497875.1 Caldimonas sp. | reverse complement strand
CGCCAGGTTGATGTCGGCCTGCGGGAAGGTGCCGTTCGACTTGTGGCAGAGCGCGCACGCCGAGTCATCGGGCTGCGGACCCGCCGGGTGGGCAAGGCCGGTGCCGTTGATGTTCGTGGTCGTGAGGCCGGCGGCCTTGTCAGCCAGCGTGACGCCGGTGGCGGTCTTAAAGTTGATGCCGTCGTGGCAGGCGCCGCAGGCCAGCGCGTTCGGCACCTTCAACCAGTTGTCGCCGTCCTTGCTCTTGGTCGTGCGCGAGACCGTCGACGACCCGTCGTGGCACGACGTGCAGTTGCGGATGTCCTGCGGGTACGTGGTCTCGTTGAGCAGGACGCCGGCGAAGTTGTAGTTCTCGTGGGCGAGCAGCGGTCCGAGGTGCTTCTTGTGGATGAGGTTGGGCAGGTTGCCGACGGCGCGGCCGTCGACGATGCGCGTCTCGGAGGTGAACGTGCGGACCGCGCCGTTCAAGGTGAACGCGGCCTCGACCTGGCCGTAGCGGCGCTGGTCGGTGTGGCAGACGTCGCAGTACTGGACGTTGTTGCGGCTGCCGCCGTGGAAGCCCGCCGCGGCGTCGTCCGAGCTCAGGCCCGGCACGCCGCCGAGCTGGCGGTGGCAGGCCTGGCAGTTCGCGTTGGCCGCGATGTCGCGCGAGAAGTCGGTCGCGGTGACCGCGAGGCCGGTCGCCGGAATGAAGTCGTAGATCGCGTTGGTCGGGTTCTGCATCGGCACCGCGGCGACGCTCGACGTGGCGCCGTTCGGCGTGTTCGTACCGGTTGCCGGCGCGTTGCCCGAGAGCGCGACGGTCAGGCGGTGCGTGAGGGCCGCGTTGAAGCTCAGGTCGCCGAGGTCCGCGGTGCTGTTCGGCGGGCTCACCGACATTGCTGCGACCTGCGTCGCGATGTTCTTGACGTCGCGGTAGAAGGTGTAGACGTAGCTGCCGTCGCCGTTGTCGACGAGCGTGCCGGTGTTGTCGGTGCCGGGGCGCTGCGGTGCGGCGGCGGTCGTCGTCGTGGGCACCGTCGTGACGATGTAGCTCACCCACTTGCTCGGCGATCCGGCCGAGCCGGGCACCAGCTTGGCGAGCGCGAAGGCGAGGTTCGGGTAGCTGGCGACCGTCGCGGTCGAGCTCTTGGTCGTGTTGCCGAGCCCGACGACGGGTCGGTTGAAGCCGTCCACCACCGTGAACTTGACCACCGGCGGACTGTTGATCGTGACGCTGGTGACGGTGACCGTCGGCTGCAGCGCGGCCCAGGCTTGCGCGTTGGCGCTGATCGCGCCGGTGTTGGTCAGCGCGTTGCTGCCGACGTTCGTCGCTCCCGCCGCTCCCGCGCCGGGCGGCCCGGATGGCCCTGCCGGGCCTGCGGGCCCTTGGGCGCCGGGCGAGCCGGCGGGACCGGTGTCGCCGGTGGCGCCGGTGGCACCGGTGTCGCCGCCGCCGCAACCGGCCAGCGATGCGGCGAGCACTGCCGCGGCGAAGAACCCTGGCCAATGCAGAATGCGTTGCTCGCCCATCGCCACCCTCCTGCCAGGATTCACTTCGCGGAACGTGTCACGCAGTCGAGAGCGCGCCTCGCCGGCGGCCGTCGCTTCGTGCGTGCAAACTATCGCCGCCCGGAGTTCGCGCCAGTTGATCTACATCAGGAGATCCGCGAACCACGACGATGGAAAACCCGAAGGCCCATCACCGGTGCGAAGCATCGCGCCGCGCGCCGACAGTCGCCTCGGCCGGACCCGCGAACGTGTTGCCCACGAAGGCGAAGGGAACGGCGGCGGCGGCGCGCGTGAGCGGGAGCGTCGTCATCGGGTTGACAGCGGCGAATCATTCGGTTCTTGACCTGGGTCAGTCCCGAGCGGCTGCGCCGGGAGCAAGGTTGCGGCGCTGGACGCGGGGCGCGGCGCATGTTCGCTGGGCGGCGCCGTCGAGCCGGTCTCGCGCTCGATGAAGACGCATTCGGCGAGCGCGTCGAACACATTCAAGGAAGCAGCATGAGCGTACGAACCCAATCCCTTTCAGACGCCGTCCGGACATGCCCGCTCGCGGTCGGGCTGTCGCCGTCGCAGGCCGACGTGCTCGCGGGCCTGCTGCGCGAGGAAACGTTCGCCGCCGGCGCGGTGCTGGCGGGCGAAGGAACCGTCGACGACCGCCTCGTCGTCGTCGTCGACGGCACGCTTAGCGTGGTGCGCCACGCCGGGACACCGGGCGAGACGCTGCTCGCGACGCTGCGCGCCGGCGATCTTGCGCACGAGCTCGGCTTCCTCGACGGCACCCCGCGCTACGCGTCGCTGGTCGCGAGCAGCCCTGCACGCGTCCTGATGCTCGAACGGGCACGTCTCGAGAGCCTGCTCGACGCCGAGCCGCGCGTCCTCTACGCAGTCATGCAGGCGATCGTCCGCTCGACGCATCTCTTGCAGACGCGCTTGTCGATGCAGGCCTCGGAGCTGACGAACTACGTCGTCAAGCAGCACGGCCGCTATTGAGCGGGCGCCGCGCGCTCAATCAGTCGAGCAGGATCGCGGCGCAGAGAAGATGCTCGCTGGGCCCGCCGCTGCTGTTGACACGAATCAGCCTGCGTGAGAAATCGGACCATAGAATCGCAGCAGGACGCGCAGGCGCCGTCGGCGTGTGCGCAGTCGCAGGCTCTTCGAACCGACTTGGGATAGACACGATGGGTCCAGCCGGCATCAGCGTGCTCCTGCTGCTGGCGTTCACGGGATTCGCAGCGCTCGCCTGGCGCAAGCTCCGGATCGTCCTCGCCCTGCTGCCCGAGCCACGCTTCGACGCGCCCCGCGGGCGGCTGCGCAGCGTCGTTGTCAACGGCTTCCTGCAGCGGCGGATGCTGCGGCGCGAGTGGCGCCCCGGCGTCATGCACGCGGTGATCTTCGTCGGCTTCCTGTCGCTCCTGCTGCGCAAGCTCCAGCTGATCGCGATCGGCTTCGACGAATCGGCCGCGTTCCCAGATGCGTTCGGCGGCCTGTTCGCCGCGTTCAAGGACGGCATCGAAATCGCGGTCGTGGTCGCAGTGCTGTACGCGCTCTACCGCCGTGTCGTCGCCCATCCGGCGCGCCTCGAGCGAAACCGCGAAGCGATCCTCGTGCTGGGCTTGATCCTCGCGATCATGGTCACCGACTTCGCATTCGACGGCTTTCGCTTCGCGCTCCTCGGCGACACGTTACCGCAGATCGCGCACGAGCGCGCGTTCGCATTCGCGGGCAGCGCGGTCGCCGGCGCGCTCTCGGGCCTGCCGCGCGATGTCCTTGGCGCCGGATACGCCGTGTCGTACTGGACGCAGATGGCGGTCGTGCTCTCGTTTCTCGTCCTCCTGCCGATCGGCGAGCACTTCCACATCGTCACCGCGCTGCCGACGCTCTACTTCCGGCGCGGCCGACCGGGCAATCGCGTGCCGAGCGTCGACGTCGACAAGCTGATGGCTGCCGAGGACGAGTCGGCGATGAAGGCTGGCGTCCGCGACGCGCGCGACCTCACCTGGAAGGAAGGCCTCGACGCCTTCACCTGCACCGAGTGCGGCCGCTGCAAGGACGCATGCCCGACCCATCTGACCGGCAAACCCCTGTCATTGAAGGGCGTCAACGACCGCATCAAGCACCACTTGCTGGAGCAAGGAGACACCATCGTCGGCGGAGATCCCGAGGGCGTGCTGCCGCCGCTCGTCGGTCCCGTGATCGGAACCGAGACGCTCTGGGCGTGCACGACTTGCGGCTACTGCGAGGCAGCGTGCCCCATCGAGCTCGAGCACCTCGACAAGTTCTTCCGCATGCGCCAGCACCAGGTGATGATCGCCGGCGAATTTCCGCACGAGCTGAAGCATCTCTTCGAGGCGTACGAGGCCGAAGGGAATCCGTGGGGTCTGCCCGCGAGCCAGCGCGGCGGCTGGGCCGATGGGCTCGAGGTGCCGATCGTCCGCGATGCGGCCGGCATGGCCGGGCTCGACTATCTCTTCTATGTCGGCTCGGCGATGTCGTTCGACCCGCGCGGCCAGAAGATCGCGCGCGCGTTCGTGCGCATCCTGCAGCACGCCGGCGTCCGCTTCGGCATCCTCGGCGCCGGCGAGGGCTCGACCGGCGAGTGCGTGCGCCGGGTCGGCAACGAGGTGCTGTTCCGCCAACTCGCGACGGCGCTCGCGGCGACGCTCGGCGAGCTCGGGGCGAAGCGCATCGTCACCTGCGACCCGCATGCGCTCAACTCGCTGCGCAACGAGTATCCGGAGTTCGGCGCCGAGCTCGAGGTGGTGCACCACACGCAGTTGATCGCCGAGCTGCTCGCTGCCGGGCGGCTCGCGGTCGACGCGTCGCTCGAGCGGGTGATCTACCACGACCCGTGCTACCTCGGCCGCCACAACGGCGAGTTCGACGCGCCGCGGGCGATCGTCGCGCACTTGAGCAAGGACGTTCCGCTCGAGTTCGCGCTCACGCGCGCGAAGGCGATGTGCTGCGGCGCTGGGGGCGGCCGGATGTGGATCGACGAGACGATCGGCACACGCATCAACGTCGTCCGCGTCGAGCAGGCGCTCGCTGCCGGGCCGCGCACGATCGCGACCGCGTGCCCCTACTGCGCGGTGATGATGGCCGACGGTCTGGGCGCAGTGCAGCCGGACGGCGCGGTTCAGTCGCGCGACATCGCCGAGCTGGTCGCCGACGCGCTGCTGCCGGCGCCTTCGGCCAGGGCCGAGCAGCGCTCGACCAGGTAGAGGATCGACCGGTACGGGAAGCCGGCCGCATCCGAGAGACCAATCTCGCAGGTGCGGCTGCTCGACACGCCGGCGCTGCAGACGGCCGGGAGCGACTCCTTCAGGTGGCGCAGCGCGTGCTCGTTGAGCTCGGGCCGCACGAAGCCGCGATCGCCGGCGAAGCCGCAGCACTGCACGGCTTCGCTCGTCGCGACCGACTCGCTGCAGTGCCTGGCGATCGTCAGCAGCTTGTCGACGCTGCCCATCTTGCGCACGCTGCACACCGGGTGAACGGCGACCGTGCCCGGCCGCGGTGTGATCGCCAGCCGCGACAGCACCGTGTCGTGAACGAAGTCGATGCTGTCCGTGATCTCGAGCGAATCGGCGAGCGCCTTCTTCATGCGGTAGGAGCAAGGGCTGGTGTCGAAGACGATCCGCCAGCGGCCGCCCTCGCTCGCGTCGTGCAACG
>DASXIP010000271.1:0-1869 GCA_036497875.1 Caldimonas sp. | reverse complement strand
TGCGCTTCATCGCAGCGCGCTCGCGGCGGCCGGAAGCGGCCCCTACAGTGCAGCCTCGCTCCGAAGAACCCGCCAGCGCGTCGATATGACTCCCTCCGCTCCGCCGCCCGATCCGCAGCCAATGCCGGCGCCGCCGCCGCTGCCACCGGTGCCGCCGCCGGCACCGCGACCGGCCAGCGGTTGGCACACGTTCACCGCGGGCTTGATGCGCCTCTTTCATCAGTACGGCAACTGGCTCGTCTCGATCTCGTGGAAGCGCTTCTTCCTACTCGCGATCCTGTTGCTGATCGCAACCGCGATCCTGCAGCGCCTGCCGCCCTTCAGCTACACGATCGGCAGCGTCGCGAACGAGTGGCCCGACACCCACGTCATGCCGCCGCATCCGCCGCACCAGCCGTCGCTGCCGGTACCGCCGATGCCGCCGCGCGGGCCGGGCAGCCGCGAGCCTGCGGTCAAGATCGAGAAGAAGGATTCGCAGGGCCGCGACGTCGTCATCTCGATCGACCGCGACGGCGTCCGCATCACACCGAACCTGCACGCGATGCCGGCCGAATCGGCGCCGGCGACCGCCCCTCCGGGGTCCTCCTCCTCCGGCTCGCCCGGGCGGAGCGACGTCGGCGCCGCGTCGGCGCCGGAACCGCCGGCCTCGACGCCGCAAGCCGGCGTCGATATCAAGCTGCCGCCGGGCGCCGACAGCAAGGAAGTGCGCAAAGCGGTCGAGGAGGCGCGCGCCGCCGTCGTCGAGGCGATCCGCGAATCACAGCAGCAGGCCGCCGAAGCGGCGAAGGACGCCGCCGAGGCCGCGAAGGATGCCGCAGAGGTGCGCGCCAATGTCGACGAGGATGTCGTGCGCAGCATCAGGCACATCCGGGGGCGCCCCTTCGGCGACTTCCTGACCCAGCTCGCGTGGCTGATCATCATTGCCTCGGCGATCCTGAAGATCACCTACAAGGGGCAGAAGCTGGCCGAGGTGAAGGCGGCCGTCGCCACCGAGACGGCCGAGTCGGAACAGCTCAAGCGCCAGGTCGTCGAGGCGCGCATGGCAGCGATGCAGGCGCAGGTCGAGCCGCACTTCCTGTTCAACACGCTCGCCTCGATCGACCACCTGATCGAGACCGACCCGCCGCGAGCAAGCCAGATGCAGAGGAACCTGATCGCGTTGCTGCGCGCGTCGATGCCGTCGATGCGCGAGTCGAACCCGGCAGCGCACACGCTCGGCCGCGAGATGGCGGTGATCCGGCCGTACCTCGAGATCCTGAAGGTGCGAATGGAAGACCGCCTGCGGGCTGAGATCCACGTGCCGAACGGACTGCTCTCGGCCGAGTTCCCGCCAATGATGATCCAGTCGCTGGTCGAAAACGCGATCAAGCACGGCCTCGAGCCGAAGGCCGAAGGCGGCACGCTCACGGTCTCGGCCGAGATCGTCGACGGCAGGCTCGCCGTCGCCGTCGCCGACACCGGGCTCGGCTTCGGCCGCGCCGACACCGCGGGCACCGGCGTCGGCCTCGCCAACATCCGCGAGCGGCTGAAGCTGCTCTACGCCGACCGCGCCTCGATGATCGTGGCCGACAATCAGCCGAGCGGAACGGTCGTCACCCTCACCGTTCCCTACCTGGCGCAGGTGCGCGAAGGAGCGAAGCCATGAATCGCTGGTGGTCCCGGGCCGCGACGGCGTTGCTTCTGCTCACCCTTGTCATCGTCGCCGCGCTCACCGTCGCCTGGGCGATGCTGCCACTCGACGGCACGACGATCACGGTCGATGGCGAGACGTTCTCGCTCGCCAACCTGAGCGGCGGCCAGGTCGTCGCGGCGTTCGTGATCGCGATCATCGCCACCATCGCGGCGCTGCTGGTCGCTGCGTTCGCCGTC
>DASXIP010000270.1:0-8128 GCA_036497875.1 Caldimonas sp. | reverse complement strand
CCGAGGCGTCACTGTTCTACGTCGCCTACACGCTCGCCGGCGCGGCGGCAGCGACGCGCGCGCTGGTCTTCTTCTACAACGGCGGCCCCGGCTCGGCGTCGGTATGGCTGCACCTCGGCTCGTATGCGCCGCGCCGGATCGTCACCAACGCGCCGTCGCTCGCGGTGCCGCTGCCGTTCCAGCTCGTCGACAACGCCGAGAGCCTGATCGACGTCGCCGACCTCGTCTTCGTCGACGCAGTCGGTACGGGTTATTCGGAAGCAGTCGCGCCGAACCGGAACAGCAGTTTCTGGAGCGTCGACGCCGACGCCGCGCTGATGCGAGACTTCATCGCCCGCTACGTCGCCGTCAACCAGCGCGGGGCGTCGCCGACTTTCATCTACGGCGAGTCGTACGGCACGACGCGATCGGCGGTGCTCGCCGAGCTGATGCTGGCGGCCGGCATGCGCCTCGATGGCGTCGTCGTGCAGTCGTCGATCCTCGACTACGACAGCAGCTGCGCCGACTTCGCGCCCGGCCGGGTGAGCTGCGAAGGGTTCGTGCCGAGCTATGGCGAGGTCGGCGCCTGGCATGGCCTCAGCTCGCCGCTGCCGAACGACGCCGACGCGTTCGCCGGCGCGCTGCGCAGCTTCGCGACCGACACCTACGGGCCGGCGGCAGCGGCGTTTGTCGCCTCCGGCCAGGCAGCACCTGTGGGGCTCGTCGCCGAGCTCGTCGCACTCACCGGCGCGCCGGCCGCGCTCTGGAACGCGAACCTCGATCTCGATTCGCTCGCCTATCGCAGCAACGTCCTGCCCGGTCAGCTGATGGGGCGTTACGACGCTCGCATTGCCGCTGCGAACGGCAGCGCGCTCGCGGCGTCGGGCGACCCGTCGGCGGCGCTCATCTCGGCGCCGTTCGTCGCCGCCGCGCAGCAACTGTTCCAGCAGGAGCTGCTCTATTCGGCGAGCGCCGGCTACACGATGCTCTCGGACGCAATCTCGAGCTGGGACTTCAGCCACGACGGCCAGCCGCTGCCCGACACGATCCCCGATCTCGCTGCAGCGCTCGTTCGCAAGCCCGCCCTGCGCGTGCTCTCGCTCGCCGGCTACCACGACCTCGCGACGCCATTCCTGCAGACCGAGCTCGACCTCGAACGGCTCGGGCCGCAGCCGACCGTCACTACGCGCGCCTACCCGGGCGGTCACATGATCTATCTCGACGACGCCTCGCGCGCCCGGCTGCGCGACGCGCTGCGCGCCTTCCTGCAAGGCGCGCCGGTGCCGGCGCAAGTGGTCGCGACGAGTGCGCAGCCCCTGAGCGCGCCTGTCATGCGCGCGCAGGCGGCCGCGCCGCCAGCGTCGCCGCCGGCGACGTCAGCGGTCGATCGACGCGCGCTCGCGCAAGGCGGCGACCCGTATCTACCGCCGGCCTTGCGCGTGCCTCCGGCGGCGAGCTCGCCGCGCGGCGCCGCGCTCGCCGCGCGCGTGCGCGAGAAGATCGCCGCGGACGACCTGCACGTCTATCGGTAGACGTGCTCGCCGCTGTTGGCCTTCCACGAGTTCTCGAAGAAGCTCGCGTCCTCGTCGTTGCGCGGCCGCACGGCCATCAGGATGCCGCCCTCGCGGATGCCCTTGTCGTAGACCTTGACGCGCTCCTCGGGGATGCCCCAGCCGATCAGCGCGCCGACGATGCCACCGGTCGCCGCCCCGGCGCCGGCGCCGGCGATCGCCGCGGCAAGCGGACCGGCGATGACGAGGCCGAGCCCCGGCAACGCGATCGTCGTGCCGACGGCGGCGATCGCCGCCGCGATCGCGCCCAGGCTGCCGCCGATTGCGCCGCCGATGCCGGCGCCCTCGGCTGCTTTCGTCCCAAGCTCGGTCTCGCGACCCTCGGTCGTGCCGGTGAAGTGGCGCTTGCGGGTGTCGTCCGACATCACGATGTCGACGTCGTCGCGCGTGTAGCCACGGTCCGAGATCGATCGATAGGCGCGCTCGGCGCTGTCGCGGTCGCGAAAGAGACCGGTCAGCATCGGTTCGTTGGTGTCCATTGCGTCACTCCTGGTCGGGTTGAACCACCCGACGAGGATCGCGCCGCAGGCGCACGGAGCGAAGCAGAGGCGACCGCTCGACCCGGTCGTCTGGCGGCCGGCAGGGGCGTCGGCGCGCTCCTACAGGCGGGCCGCGAACGTCGTCAGCGACGTGCCTTGGCCGGGCGCAGGAAATGGCGCACCAGCGGCGCTGTCAGCATCAAGCACGCCGAGGCGGCGAGCGCCATCGGCAGCATCGATCCAGTCTCGTTCATCGCCCAGGCACCGGCGAGCACGATCGCCTGGCCGGCCGCGTAGAGCTGCAGGGGCCGCACGACCGCGGCACGCGCCTTCTTTGCCATGGTGGAACCCTCCGTCGTCGGACCAGAGTGTGCCAGCCGGCGCGGCGGCCGATGCGTCCCCGCGCCGACGGCGCTCGGCGAAAGCGTGCACTGTTGGCGCGGCGAAGACAGGGCCGAGGGCACCGCACGCGCCGCAAGAGCCAGACAGGCCGACACGGTCGCGACCTATAGTGGTCGACACCCCGGCAAGCGACAGTCGGGGTCACCCTTCGCGTCTCACACATGAATGCTCTGCACTTTCTTCCCGTCCTCGCGCTCGCCGCAGCGGCGGCCGGCTGCGGCGATAGCGCGACCTTGCCGGTAAGTGCCGGCATGGGCCCGCGGCCGCAACTGCCGGAACCGAACAAGACGCTCCTGCCGACCATCCACATCGCACCGGCGAAAGGATGGGGCGCAGGCGAAAAGCCGGTCGCCGCGACCGGCCTGACGGTCACCGCCTACGCGACCGGGCTCGACCACCCACGCTGGCTCGACGTTCTGCCCAATGGCGACGTCCTCGTCGCCGAGACGAACGCGCCGCCCAATCCCGACGACGCAAAGGGCATCCGCGGTTGGATCGCGAAGCAGGTGATGGCGCGTGCTGGCGCGGCAACGCCGAGCGCCGACCGCATCACGCTGCTGCGCGGCGTCAACGCCGACGGCAGCGCCGAGACGCGGACCGTCCTCCTCGAGGGGCTGCATTCGCCGTTCGGCATGGCGCTCGTCGGCAGCGACTTCTATGTCGCCGACTCCGACGCCGTCGTCCGCTTCGCGTACGTCACGGGCACGACGCGGATCGACGGTCCGGGAACGAAGGTCGTCGACCTGCCCGCCGGTTCGATCAACCACCACTGGACGAAGAACATCATCGCCAGCACCGACGGCACGAAGCTCTACGCGAGCGTCGGTTCGAACAGCAACGTCGGCGAGAACGGCATCGCTGCCGAGGACCGGCGCGCCGCGATCTGGGAGATCGACCTGCGCAGCGGCGCTGCCCGCGTCTTCGCCAGCGGCCTGCGCAACCCGAACGGCATGGCGTGGGGCAGCGACGGGCGGCTCTGGACCGTCGTCAACGAGCGCGACGAGATCGGCAGCGACCTCGTTCCCGACTACCTCACCTCGGTCGGCGACGGCGCCTTCTACGGCTGGCCGTACAGCTACTACGGGCAGCACGTCGACGTCCGCATGCAACCCGAGCGACCCGAGCTGGTCGCGACGGCGACCGTCCCCGACTACGCGCTCGGCCCGCACACCGCAGCGCTCGGCCTGGCGTCGGCCGACGGCGCGAAGCTGCCGCCGCCGTTTGCCAACGGCATGTTCGTCGGCCAGCACGGCTCGTGGAACCGGCGGCCGCTGAGCGGCTACAAGGTGATCTTCGTGCCGTTCGCCGACGGCAAGCCGGCCGGCGAGGCGATCGACGTGCTGACCGGATTTCTCACCGACGACGGCAACGCGCGCGGTCGGCCGGTCGGCGTCGCGATCGACAGGACCGGCGCCCTGCTCGTCGCCGACGACGTCGGCAACACGGTCTGGCGCGTTACCGCAGCGGCGCGCTGACGGCGTGCCAGCGCGTCACTTCGACTTGCTCTGCGACCAGTCCTTGAGCGCGGCCAGCGTCTTCTCGACGTGGCGGCTCGGGTTCAGACTCTGGTAGTCGTAGATGACCTTGCCGTTCGGCGCGATGACGTAGGAGACGCGGTTGGCGTAATCGGGCCGCGTCTGCATGACGGCGTCGTACGACTTCATCACCGATTGCGAATTGTCGGAGGCGACCGGGAACCGGCCCTGGCAGGCCTGGACAGAGAACTTGCCGAGCGTGTCGATGTCGTCGGACGAGACGCCGATGACGGTCGCGCCGAGCGCTTCGAACTTGCCCATCGCCTCGGCGAACTCGTGCGCCTCGATCGAGCAGCCGACCGAGAACGCGGCCGGAAAGAAATAGAGAACGACCGGTCCCTTGGCGAGCGAGTCGGAGAGCTTGAAATTGAAGACCTTGCCGCCGAGCGCGGCCTGGGCTGTAAAGTTTGGCGCTGCATCTCCGACATCGAGTGCTGCGTATGACGGCACCGCTACCGCGAGCAGCGGCAACAACCACATGGACGCAAAACTCCTCTTCATGACCGGCTCCGTTGGGTCGCAGGCGCGGTCTTCATCTTACGAGAAAGGAAATGCCCTCGCCCGCATCGCGGCGGCGGCGCTGGTGGCGGCATCAGCGCTCGTCGCCGGCTGCGGTTCGCTCGCGACCAACGTCGGCAAGACCGACTCGCTGGCGCTGCCACCGAACCCCGAGAGCCCGCTGGTCAAGATCGCGGCCCTCTCGTCGCCGTCGCCGGAGCAGACCGGAGTCCGCCTGCTGCCGCTCGGCGCCTACTCGCTCGACACGCGGCTGCAGCTCGCGCAACGCGCGTCGACCTCGCTCGACGTCCAGTACTACCAATTCGAGAACGACTCGACCGGGCGGCTCCTCTTCGCGGCGCTGCGCGACGCGAGCCAGCGCGGCGTGCGCGTGCGCCTGCTCGTCGACGATCTCTACACGAGCCACTCCGATCCGACATTGCGCGCGCTGGCGTCGTTCCCGAACGTCGAGGTGCGCCTCTTCAACCCGTTCTGCTGCAACCGCAGCGCCGGCCCGGGCGGCCGCTACACGGCGTCGATCTTCGACTTCGACCGGCTCAACCACCGGATGCACAACAAGCTCTTCATCGCCGACGGCGTGATGGCGGTGGCCGGCGGCCGCAACATCGCTGACGAGTACTTCCTGCGCGCCCACGACGCCAACTTCGTCGACATGGACGCGTTCGTGATGGGCGCCGTCGTCGGCTCGATGTCGGCGATCTTCGACCGCTACTGGAACAGCGAGGTCGTCTACCCGATCGAGGCCGTCGGCGAGCCGCTCGGCGACAAGGCGGCGCGCAGGAAGGCGTTCGATGCCGAGATCGCGGCGATGACGCCGCCGCCGGTCGAGACGCCCGCGACCGACCTGCTCGGCTACGGCCCGCTCGCCGAGGAGTTCGACGCCGGCCAACTTGGTCTGGAGTGGGGAACCGCGCGCGCGTTCGCCGATCCGCCGGAAAAGCTGCTCGCGATGACGCCGAAGGTCGCGTTCGAGATGAGCGTCACCAACGACGTTATGATGCAGATCTGGCATGCCGAGAGCGATCTCGTGCTGACCTCGCCGTACATGATCCCCGGCGAGCCCGGGATGAAGTCGTTCGACACCCTGCACCAGCACAAGGTCAAGGTCACGGTGATCACGAACTCGCTCGCCGCCACCGACGAGCCGCTCGTCCACAACGGCTACTCGCACTACCGAACGCGCATGCTGCAGGCGGGAGTCGACCTCTACGAGCTGAGCCCGACGCGGACCCAGCAGACCAAGCGGCTGGGCATGTTCGGCTCGTCGCTCGGCCGTCTGCATGCGAAGACGGCGGTGATCGACAAGAAGACCATCTTCATCGGCTCGATGAACCTCGACCCGCGCTCGGCGAGCACGAACACCGAATTCGGCATGTTCATCGACAGCCCGGCGCTCGCCAAGGAGATGCTGCGTGTCATCAACATCAGCAAGCTCGAAGGCGCGTACCGGCTGCGCCTCGATCCGAAGACATCGAAGCTGGAGTGGTTGACGATCGAGGAAGACAAGGAAACGGTGCTTCAGGCCGAGCCCGAATCGACCTTCTGGCTGCGCGCGCACAACATGCTGCTCGGCTGGTTCGTTCCTGAGCAGCTGCTCTAGGCGGCGCGCCAGCCGGCGCGCCGGCGGCACAATCGCGCAAAGAGGTGCTGCGAACGATGGGTGACGACACGACATTCGACTACATCGTCGTCGGCGGCGGCTCGGCCGGCTGCGTGCTCGCGGCTCGCCTCAGCGAGGATCCTGCCGTGCGGGTCTGCCTGCTCGAAGCCGGGCCGGCCGACAGCAGCGCGCTCATCCACTGCCCCGCCGGCCTCGCGCTGCTCGCGAAGACGCGCCAGTTCAACTGGGGCTTCGAGACCGTTCCGCAGCCAGGCCTCGGCGGCCGGCGCGGCTACCAGCCCCGCGGCAAGGTGCTGGGCGGCTCGAGCTCGGTCAACGCGATGATCTACCTGCGCGGCCAGCGCGAGGACTACGACGCCTGGGCCGCCGAAGGCAACCCGGGCTGGTCGTGGGCCGACGTGCTGCCGTACTTCAAGCGCGCCGAGCACAACGAGCGCGGCGCCGACGCTTTCCACGGCAGCGGCGGCCCGCTCAACGTCATGGACCTGCGCAGCCCGAACCGCTTCGGGCCGATCTTCGTCGACGCCGCGCTCGAGGCCGGCCACACGGCCAACCGCGACTTCAACGGCGAGTCGCAGGAGGGCTTCGGCATGTACCAGGTGACGCATCGCAACGGCGAGCGTTTCAGCGCCGCCAAGGCCTACCTGGTGCCGAACCTCGCCCGGGCGAACCTGCGCGTCGTCACCGGCGCACAGACGACGCGGGTCGTGCTCGAGGCCGGCCGCGCGATTGGCGTCGAGGCGCGCATCGACGGCGAGCTCCGCACGCTGCGGGCGACGCGGGAAGTCCTGCTCGCCGCCGGCGCGCTGCAGTCGCCGCAGCTGCTGATGCTCTCGGGGATCGGCCCGGGCGCGCACCTGCAGTCGATCGGGATCGCGGTCGCGCACGACCTGCCAGGCGTCGGCCGCGCGTTGCACGACCACGTCGACGTCATCCACGTGCTCGACGCGCCGCACCTGAAGGACCTGTTCGGCCTCTCGCTCACGGGCGCCGTCCGCGCGCTGAAGGGGATCGTCGAATGGCGTCGCCACCGCAGCGGCATGCTGACGACGAACTTCGCCGAGGCCGGCGGCTTCGTGCGCAGCAGCCCCGCGGTCGAGCGACCCGACCTGCAGTTCCACTTCGTCATCGGCAAGCTCGTCGACCACGGCAGGAAGACGGTGCTCGGCCACGGCTACTCGTGCCACGTCTGCCTGCTGCGACCGAAGAGCCGCGGCAGCGTGACGCTGGCGAGCGCCGACCCGGCGGCGGCGCCGCTGATCGATCCGGCCTTTCTCGAGCAGCGCGACGACCTCGAGCGGCTCGTGCGCGGCTTCAAGGAGATGCGCCGCATCCTCGCCCAGCCCGCGCTCGCCGGCCACGGCGCGCGCGAGCTCCCGGCCTCGGCCGAGGCGACGAGCGATGCCGAGATCGAGTCCTTCATCCGCAGCCACGCCGACACGATCTATCACCCGGTCGGCAGCTGCCGAATGGGCAACGGCGCGCTCGACGTCGTCGACGCCGAGCTGCGCGTGCGCGGCGTCGAGCGGCTGCGTGTCGTCGACGCGTCGATCATGCCGGCGATCGTCAGCGGCAACACCAACGCACCAACGATCATGATCGCCGAGAAGGTGGCCGACATGATCAAGTCGGCGGCGCGAGCGCCTGCGGTAGCGATCGCAGCGGCGCACTGAGCTCGGCCTCCTCCGTTCGAAATGGGCAGACGCGAATGAAGACCCGTGCCGCAGTCGCCTGGCGGCCCGGCCAGCCGCTGACGATCGAGACCGTCGACCTCGAAGGCCCGCGCGCCGGCGAGGTGCTGGTCGAGGTCAAGGCGACCGGCATCTGCCACACCGACTGGTTCACGCTCTCGGGTGCCGACCCGGAAGGGCTCTTCCCCGCGATCCTCGGCCACGAGGGCGCCGGCATCGTGCGCGAAGTCGGTGCCGGGGTGACGACGCTCGCGCCCGGCGACCACGTCATCCCGCTCTACACGCCCGAGTGCCGCCAGTGCAAGTTCTGCCTGTCGCGAAAGACCAACCT
>DASXIP010000269.1:0-1579 GCA_036497875.1 Caldimonas sp. | reverse complement strand
GCGAGGCGATCGAGGCGTATGCACGGCAGCACCGGCTGCGCTGGGTCGACGACGACAGCAACGCCGACGAGCGCTTCGCGCGCAATCGGCTGCGCTTGCGCGTCTGGCCCGCGCTCGTCGCTGCGTTCGACGACGCCGAGGCTGCGCTCGCGGCGGCGGCGGCGCGTTCGGCGCACGCCTCTGCGGTGCTGGACGAGGTCGGCGCCAGCGATGCGGCGATGGTCGCGGGCGACGACGGGCTCGACCTCGCAGCTTGGCAGCGACTGTCGTTGCCGCGTCGCCGCCAGGTGCTCGTGTCGTGGCTGCGCCAGACGCTCGCCGCGGCGCCACCGTCGAGCTTGGTCGAGCGGTTGCTGCGCGAGGCGACCGTCGACGGCCATCGCTCCTGGCCCGCTGCCGATCGCGAGCTGCGCAGCTATCACGGCCGGCTTCAATGGGTGCCGATCGCGTCGCCCGATGGCGATCCCGGCCGCCTCGTCGTCGACCTCAGCCACCCAGGGTTGCACGAGGTCGCAGCATGGCGCGGCGCGTTCCGGGTCGACGCCGTCGCGCACGGCGGCATCCCCGCGGCCGCTGCGGCGCGGCTGGTGCTGCGCGCGCGCTCTGCCGGCGACACGTTCCAGGCTGGCCCGCGGCGGCCGGCGCGCAGCCTCAAGCTGCAATACCAGGCGAGCGGCATCGCGCCGGCGCTGCGCCGTGGCCCGATCGTCTGCGGCAACGACGACGCGCCCGTGTTCGTGCCGGGACTGGGCATTGATGCGCGGGCGGTCGCGCCGCGGGGCGAGGCGCAGGTGGCGCTCGCCTGGCTGCCCGCGCACGATGCCGAGCGCGCGAGCGAGAGCCAGGGCGAGGGCTCTCGTTAGAATCCCAAGCTTCGCGCGCGCCGGCCGCGCCACCTCCTGGCCGCGTCGGCGCGCCGATCCCCGATGGCATTGATCGTTCACAAGTACGGTGGCACCTCGATGGGGTCGCCGGATCGGATCCAGAGCGTCGCGCGCCGCGTTGCGAAGTGGGTCCGGGCCGGACACCAGCTCGTGGTCGTGCCGTCGGCGATGAGTGGCGAGACGAACCGGCTGCTCGCGCTCGCCAAGCAGCTCGCACCCGAGACGACGACGACCGAGGTGCTACGCGAGCTCGACATGATCGCCTCGACCGGCGAGCAGGTCTCGGTCGGGCTGCTCGCGCTTGCCTTGCATGCCGAGGGCGTTCCGGCGGTCAGCTACACCGGCTGGCAGGTGCCGATCGCGACGGATCGTGCGTACACCAAGGCGCGCATTGAGAAGATCGACGACGCGCGCGTGCGTGCTGATCTCACCGCCGGCAAGGTCGTCGTCATCACGGGGTTTCAGGGCGTCGACGACGACGGCCACGTGACGACGCTCGGCCGCGGCGGCTCCGACACTTCGGCAGTTGCGATCGCGGCGGCACTTCGTGCCAGCGAATGCCTGATCTACACCGACGTCGACGGCGTCTACACGACCGACCCGCGTATCGTCCACGACGCGCGCCGTCTGAGCACGATCAGCTTCGAGGAAATGCTCGAGATGGCGAGCCTGGGCTCGAAGGTGCTGCAGATCCG
>DASXIP010000268.1:0-5012 GCA_036497875.1 Caldimonas sp. | reverse complement strand
CTACGAATCGCAGGTGAAGGCTACCGGTGTTTACCGCCCGCTCGGCGAGGCGCACGTGCTGAACGGCTTTCCGGTCCTCGAGGGCTACAAGAACACCGCGGCGGCCGGCTACCACCTCAACGTCGGCGACCCGCTCGGCTTCGCGCATCTCGGCATTACCGCAGCCTATACGCCGGACCAGAACTTGCCCGGCGAAGAACGCGGCCACGTCTACGTCGATGGCCACTACCTCGGATGGCGCGCTGGCCTGGCGTGGAACCGCTCGAACTTCTACGACCTCTTCGGCCCGACGCGGCGCGGTCGCAAGGGCTACGCGGCCAAGCTCGGCTACGACCAGTTCCTGATCTTCGAGCCGCCGGAGAGGCTCGAGGTCAGCTACGACATCGCGTACTACGACAAGATCGACACGCTGCCGGGAGCGCAGAACATCGCGACGACATTCGACCGCCTCTTCACCGGCGAGCTCGCCGTGCGCTACGGCGACGTGCGCCGCTCGCTCGGCGCGGTGGACGACGAGAAGGGCATCACCTGGTCGGCAGTCGCCACCGGGCATCGGATGGAGAACTCGACGGTGACGCAGCTGCGTGGCGGCTTCGACGCCGGCTTGCCGCTGCCGCTCGGCCACTCGTCGGTCTGGTCACGCAGCGCCGCCGGCGTCGCCAACGGCGACCGCAACAATCCGATCCTCAACTACTACTTCGGCGGCTTCGGCAACAACTTCGTCGACGACGGCGTGGTCAAGCGTTACCGTGAATACGGCTCAATGCCCGGCTTTCAGATCGACGAGATCAGCGGCCGCACCTTCGTCAAGCAGACGCTCGAATGGAACCTGCCGCCGATGGTGTTCGAGTCGCTCGGCAAGCCGAGCCTTCATCTGCAATCGGCAAGGCCGGCGCTGTTCGCTTCGGCGTTGTGGACGGATCCGCAGGATTCGACGCTGCGCCGGACCTTCGGCAGCCTGGGCGGCCAGGTCGACATGCGTCTGTCGGTGCTGTACTGGTACGACATGACCCTGTCGACCGGTGTCGCAGTCGGCTTCAAGGGCTCAAGGCGCAGCAGCAGCGAGTGGATGATCTCGCTGAAGATCCTGTGAGCGAGCCGACATGCTGATGCACCAGCTGCCCGCGCTGCTGGTGGCGCTGCTGCCGGCGCTCGTTTTCCTGGCGGCGCTCCTCTGGCTCGACAGCTACAAGCTGCTCACGCTTTCTTCCGTCGTGGCGGTGATCGCCGCGGGCGCCGTGATGGCGGCGCTGAGCTATCCGCTCAACGTTGCCCTGCTCGGCCGCCTCGACATCGGCCTTGTCGCGTTCTCGCGCTACGTCTCGCCCCTGACCGAAGAGCTGCTCAAGGCCGCCATCGTTCTCGCGCTGGTCCGCATGCACCGGGTCGGCTTCCTGGTCGACGCGGCGATCTACGGCTTTGCCGTCGGCACCGGCTTCGCGCTGGCCGAGAACCTGTACTACCTGCACCGCGCCGCCGAGGCGGGCATGGGCACGTGGATCGTGCGCGGCTTCGGCACCGCGCTCATGCACGGCGGAACGACCTCGCTGTTCGCGGTGATGGCGCTGACCCGCGTCGAACGGGCGGCGCGCGCAAAGGTCGCGCATTTCGTGCCGGGATTCATCGTCGCCGTGCTGCTCCATTCCGGATTCAACCACTTGAGCCACCTGCCGCTGCTCGCGACGCTCGCGACGATGCTGGTCCTGCCGCCGCTGCAGTGGCTGGTGTTCGAACGCAGCGAACGGAGCCTGCGCGACTGGCTCGGCCACGGCTTCGATGCCGACGCGCGGCTCCTCGAGCTGATCGGCTCGGGAAGCTTCGCGGCGTCGCCGGCCGGCCGCTATCTCGCTTCGCTGCAGCGCAGCCTGCCCGGCGCGCTGCTCGCCGATGCGCTGTGCTACCTGCGCCTCTACACCGAGCTGTCGCTGCGCGCAAAAGGCATCCTCATGCTTCGCGAGAACGGCCTCGAGCCGCCGCCTGTTGACGCCGAGACGCGAGCGAAGTTCATCGAGTTGCGCTATCTCGAGAAGAACGTCGGCGCCACCGGATTGCGCGCGTTGCGGCCGGTTCTCAAGCTGCGCCAGCGCGAGCTGTGGCAGCTCTACATGCTCGAGGGCGGGCTCGGCTGACCAGCGCAGCGCGCCGCGCCCGCATCGGCGCTACCCGCGCCGGTGGACAGCGACTTTTTCGAGCAGCTGGAACAGCATCGTCTGCTCGAGCTCCGTGAGGTGGCCGAGCAGCTCCTTTTCCATGCCGTCGGCAATCCGGTCGGCCTTGCGCACGAGCGCGGCGCCTTTGCGCGTGAGGGCGATGAACTGCTTGCGGCGGTCGTCGTCGCTGCGGGTGCGGGTGATGAGCTCGCGCTCCTCGAGCTTGTCGCAGACCAGCGTCAGGCGCGGTGCCGAGACTTCGAGCGCGAGCGACATCTGCCGCTGCGTCACGCCCGGATTGGCGGCGACCAGCATGAGGATGGTGAAGTCGAGGCGGCGCAGCTGGAACGGCTCGCCGATTCGCTTCTGGAAGATCCTGAGACTCGGAATCGCCGCTTGCGCCAGGTTGTAGCCGAGCAGCTTTCGCATCCGGCCGTGATCGAGGTGGCCCGGCAACGTGCTGTCACGGTGGGCGTGGTTCGCGACGGTGGCGCGCGCGGTCCTCGGAACTGGAGCAGGTCTGGACATCAGCGAAGAATCGATACGGGAGCGCGGCACCGGGTGCCGCACCGGCACCGTCCGCCGGAGTGTAGGGGCGCCGCGTTCGGCGACGCCCCGCTCCGCCGATCTCACTGGCAGCTGAAACTGCTCGCGAGGTCGATGCTGCCGCTGCCGTTGTAGCGAGCGACCTTCGGGTACGAACAGAGCGGACGCGTTCGCGTCGGCGACCAAGCGACCGGAACGTCGACGTTCGCGCCGCCGGGATTGCTGGCGCCACGCGCGCTCGCGGCGACGCTGTCGGGCGTCTGCCCTTGCTCGACCCAGTTGACCAGCGGCGTCAGGATGTCGAACTGGTCGGTCGCCGGGCCGCCGCTGCAGTGGTTCATTCCGGGAATGAGATACAGCCTCGCGAAGTTGGACGCGTCGCCGCCGTTGCTCGCCTGCAGACCTTGGTAGAACGCGACGCTGTCGTCGCTCGAGAAGATCGGGTCGCTCGTGCCGTGATAGATCAGCAACTTGGCGCCGCGGCTCTTCAGCAACGAGAGATCGCTCGGATGCGGCGGCGTCATGAACGAGAGCGAGTTCTCGGTGTAGGTGGCGTCGGTCGCCTGGATGTTGGCGTACAGGGTGTCGATGTTGCTGGTTGCGGCGAAGGTCGGACCGTTGAACGTCGCCGGGTTGGCGGGCGGCACCTGCCAGATGAAGCCGACCGCGCCCGAGTCGAGGATCGCCGGCACCGTGAACTTCCAGAACGACCAGCCGGCGGTCGCGAGGCCGTCGTCGTACGGCCAGCTCGAGTAGATCTTGGTGCCGGTGCTCGTCGTCGCGCCCGAGAACAGCTGCGCGATCGCGGTCTTCTGCGCGGCGCTGAGGTAGGTGCCGTCGCGCGCCCCGGTGCACGTGGGAACGCGCGGTTGAGGTCGAACGCCGCCTGGCACGCTTTCGTGTCCTGGATCAGGCCATCGGTGACGCCGTCGAGCGCGTCGCACTTGGCCGCGACCGCGTCCGAGACGAGCTGCCGCTCTGCAGTCGTGAATCCGGTCGACGCGTTGCCCGGCGTCAAGGCGCGGCCCAGGTAGGCCTGGTAGCCGGCGATGTTGGCGGTGGCGGCGAGCGGCAGCCGCCAGCCGGGGTCGCCGGCGATGATGCCGTCGTACTGGTCGCCGTAGCGTGCCGCTGCGACGAGCGCGTGCCGGCCGCCGTTCGAGCAGCCGCCGAGGTACGAGCGATCGGGGCCCTTGCCGTATGCGGTCTGGAGAACCGCCTTGGCCATCGGCGTCAGCTTGGCAACCGCTTGATAGCCGTAGTCCAGGCGCGCCTGGGGATCGATTCCGAACGTCGGGTTCTGCGCGGCGTTGTGGCCGGCGTCGGAGCTGAGGACGGCGAAGCCTTGGGCGAGCGGGCTGGTCGTCGGGCCGCCGCCGAAGCCGCCATTGGCGGCGACAACGCTGCCGTCGGTGCCACCGTTGGCCTGGTAGAAGAAGCGTCCGTTCCAGCTGTCGGGCAGGCGCATCTCGAAGGCGATCGTGTAGCCGTTGCCGTCGACGTTGCTGACGCGGTCGAACATATGGCCGGTCAGCAGGCAGTGCGACGGCACGGCGTTGCCGCCGATCGTGAGCGCGCCGGCCGGGACCGCGCTCGCCGCGGCGAAGGTCGTGTTGGCGAAGGTGGCGCGTGTCGCCAGATCGGCGCACGAGGTCAGGCTCGCGCCCGTGGCGGCGCCGAGCTGCGGCAACGTGTTGTTGACGACGTCGTTGCCGCCGCAGGCGGCAACAAGCGCAGCCAGCCCGATCGCCGTTGCGCCCGGAATTCGACGCAGTGCGGATGTCATGTCGTCTCCTTCGAAGGATGCGGGCGGCGGCGACGGCGATCGCCCATGAAGCCGGGGGTTCTTCCTCTTGCCCAATGTAGTTTCGAGTGTTAACGTTTAACTTCAGTAATTACACTGACGGAGCCGCCGGTCCCCGACGCAGCCGTCGAGGCGCCTGAGGCGCCTGAAGCGGCCACGCAAAGCGCCGAAGGGAAGTCCCTAGGCGCCCTTCAAACCGCCTTCACTACGATCGACCGATGACCTCTGCTGACCCGCACGGCGGCGGTACGCCGCCCCTTCCATTTGCCTCGCTCGGCCTGTTGCGAATCGAGGCCCGCGGACCCGTGCTGCACGTTCGCCTGAACCGCCCGGCCAAGCGCAACGCGGTCAGCGACGCGCTCGTCGCCCAACTCCACACCGCCTTCGTCAACCTTCCGGAGGCGACCCGCGCGGTCGTACTGAGCGGTGAGGGCGACCACTTCTGCGCCGGCCTCGACCTCGCCGAAGTCAGCGAGCGCAGCGTCGCCGAAGGGATCGTCCACTCCCGCTCT
>DASXIP010000267.1:0-6062 GCA_036497875.1 Caldimonas sp. | reverse complement strand
ACCGGCATGGTCGCCGGCAAGGCGGTCGGCGACCAGGGCACGGCGCCGAAGAAAGTGATCTTTCTCGAGAGCGAGAAGTCGAAGGCGTTCGCCAAGGCGCCGACCCAGTGGATGAGCCTGATCCCCACCGTCTACAACGCCGACACGCTCGGCATCCGGCACGATTTGATCAAACGGCCGATCGACTCGTGGGCCGAGCTGCTGAACCCGGAATTCAAGGGCAAGGCGGCGATTCTCAACATCCCGTCGATCGGCATCATGGACGCGGCGATGGTGGTCGAGGCCAAGGGGCTCTACAAGTACCCCGACAAGGGCAACATGACCAAGAAAGAGATCGACCTCACGATCAAGACCCTGATCGACGCCAAGAAGGCGGGCCAGTTCCGCTCGCTCTGGAAGGACTTCAACGAGAGCGTCAACCTGATGGCCTCAGGCGAGGTCGTGATCCAGTCGATGTGGTCGCCGGCCGTCACCGCGGTCCGCGTCAAGGGCATCCCGTGCATCTTCCAACCGCTCAAGGAAGGCTATCGCGCCTGGGCCGCCGGCTTCGGCCTGCCGGCGACGCTCTCGGGCAAGAAGCTCGACGCGGCCTACGTCTTCATCAACTGGTTTCTCGACGGCTGGGCCGGCGCGTATCTCAACCGCCAAGGCTACTACTCGGCTGTGCTCGAGACCGCCAAGGCCAAGATGGAGCCGTACGAGTGGGCCTACTGGATGGAAGGAAAGCCCGCGGCGCAGGACATCAAGTCGCCCAACGGCGACCTGCTCGCCAAGGCCGGCGCTACCCGCGACGGCGGCTCGTACGAGCAGCGCATGGGCGGCATCGCCTGCTGGAACGCGCTGATGGACGAGAACACCTACATGGTCCAGAAGTGGAACGAGTTCGTCGCTGCCTGAGCGACGCGCCTTCCCCTCGCGACTGACCCGCATGCCCGCGGCGGCTCGCCGACGAGATGCGGGGCCGCCCGCGTGGCTGCAGGCGCTGCCGTTCGCGGCGGTGTTCTTGTTCTTCTTCGTCGCGCCGCTCGTCCTGGTCGGCGCGGTGAGCCTGTGGCCGACCAGCGACTACGAGCTGAAGCCCGGCTTCACATTCGCCAACTACGCGACCATCTTCGCTGGCTGCGCGAACCTGGCCGAGCCCTGCGTGACGCTGAAGACCTACTGGTCGACGCTCACCTTCTCGTTCGCGACCTGGGCGATCACACTGGTGATCGGCTTCACGCTCGCCTATTTCATCGCCTTTCACGTGCGCTCGGTCGGCACGCAGACGCTGCTGTTCGTGATCTGCACGATCCCGTTCTGGACCTCGAACGTGATCCGCATGATCTCGTGGCTGCCGCTCCTCGGCCGCAACGGCCTGGTCAACGATGCGCTGCTCGGCCTTGGCCTCGTGCACCAGCCGGTCGAGTGGCTGCTGTTCTCGAACTTCTCGGTCGTCGTCACCTTCGTCCACCTGTTTACGATGTTTATGCTGGTGCCGATCTTCAACTCGATGATGCGCATCGACCGCTCGCTTCTCGAAGCCGCCGAAGACGCCGGTGCGAGCGGCTGGCAGACGCTCTGGAACGTGATCGTGCCGCTCTCGCGCACCGGAATCCTGATCGGCTCGATCTTCGTCATCACGATCGTCATGGGCGACTTCGTCACCGTCGGCGTGATGGGCGGTCAGCAGATCGCCTCGGTCGGCAAGATCATCCAGGTCCAGACCTCGTACCTGCAGTTTCCGGTTGCGGCGGCGAATGCGGTCGTGTTGCTGGCGGTCGTGCTCGGCATCATCGTCGCGCTGAATCGGCTGGTCGATCTGCGGAGAGAGCTGTGACTCCTCAGCCAGATGAGCAACCGTAGCAAAGAGCCGCGCAAGAAGGGATTCTGGCCGCTGGCGATCCTGTTCGGCCTATTCGTGCTGTTCCTCTACGGCCCCGTGATCACGATCTTCGTGCTCAGCTTCCAGGGCCCGGAAGGCGGCCTCACCTTCCCGATGCACGGCCTCTCGCTGCACTGGTACGCCAAGCTCTGGCAAGGGCTCGGCGTGGTCGACATCGGCGCCGCCTTGCGCCGCTCGTTCGCGCTCGGCGCTGCCGTGATGGTGCTCACCGTGCTGCTCTCGCTCTCGGCCGGGCTTGCCTTCCGCAAGAAGTTCGCCGGCGCCGACCTGCTCTTTTACGTCACGGTGGCGAGCCTGATCATGCCGTCGATCATCGTCTCGCTCGGCATCGGCCTGCAATTCCGCTTGATCGACGGCGGCGTCAAGTGGCTGCTCGAGGCCGTCGGCGCGACCGGCGCGCTCGAGGGCTATACGACCTCGCTCGGCATGTTCACTTCGGGCCTCGGCGCGCATCTCACGTGGACGCTGCCGTTCGGCCTTCTGATCATGTTCGCGGTCTTCAACCGCTTCAACCCGGCCTACGAGGAGGCCGCGCGCGACCAGGGCGCGACGCCGTGGCAGGGCTTCCGGCACGTCGTGCTGCCGCTGATCGCGCCCTCGGTGGTCGGCATCGGCATGTTCGGCTTCACCCTCAGCTGGGACGAGATCTCGCGTTCGTCGCAGGCGATCGGTGACCTCAACACCTTGCCGCTCGAGCTGCAGGGGCTGACGACGACGGTTACCGACCCGGCGATCTACGCCCTCGGCACGATCACCACCGGCGTCTCGCTGCTCGTCATCGCGATCGCGCTCGTCAGCGCCACCTGGCTGCGCGCGCGTCGCGCCGGGCGCGGATGAAGCTGCTGGTCGTCAACCCGAACACCAGCGTCGCGGTCACCGAGCTGCTCGCGCGCCGCGTCGGCGCTGCCGTCGGCGCGGCGGCCGAGGTCGAGGCGATCACGGCGCCTTTCGGCGCCGCGTACATCGCCAGCGAGGCGAGCTACGTGGTCGCCGCGCACGCTGCGCTCGACGCCTGCGGCGACCATTGCACGCGCCACGGACGTCCCGATGCGATCATCGTCGGCTGCTTCGGCGACCCGGGCGTGTTCGCGCTGCGCGAGTCCCTCGCGCTGCCCGTCGTCGGCTTGGCGGAGGCGGCGATGCGCGAGGCAGCAAGCCACGGCCGCTTCGCAATCGTCACCGGCGGCGCGGCGTGGCGGCCGATGCTGGTTCGCCTGGCGCGTGCGCTCGATCTGGCCGACCGGCTCGCGACGGTCGCGATCGTCGCCGCGACCGGTGCCGAGCTCGCCGCCGATCGCGAGCGCGCTCTCGCCACGCTCGGCGATGCCTGCCTCGGCGCGGCGAACGGCATCGACGCGGTCATCCTCGGCGGCGCGGCGCTCGCCGGCATGGCCGAGGCGATCGCCCCGCGGCTCGCGGTGCCGCTCGTCGACAGCGTCGACGCCGCCGCGCGCGCCGCGCTCGCGGCGCTACGCTGAGCCCGGCGCGATACGCTCGACCGCGTCGCAGATTCGCGCCGGCGTGGCCCACCATGTACCGTTCGCCGCGGCGAGATGACGGAGCGCCCTTCGCAACGGCCGCAGGCGATGCGGCTGGCCGACGAGATACGGATGCAGCGCGATCCCCATGACCAGCGGATCGGCGGCCGACTGCTCGAGCATCTCGTCGAAGTGGTCGACGACCAGGTCGGCGAAATCGCTGCCGCTCATGGCCCGCGCGACGATCATCGGAATGTCGTTGACCTCCTGCGGATACGGGATCGACCAGAGTGGCCCGGCGCGGGTCGCGAGGCGCGTCGGCTGGTCGTCGTGGCACCAGTCGAGGGTGTAGCGGTAGCCGGTCTCGACGAGGAGATCTGGCGTCACCGCGCTTTCCGAGATCCACGGCGAGAGCCAGCCCCCCGGTGCGCTGCCGGTCGCCCGATGCAGACGCTCGCGGCAATCGACCAGCAGCGCGCGCTCGTCGCCCTCGCTCATCGCGCCCTGCGCCTCGGCGTTGCTGTGGCCGTGGCCGACGATCTCGTCGCCGCGCCGCACGAAGGCGTCGATCAGCGCCGGCGCGTGATCGCAGAGCGCGCTGTTGACGATCGCCGCGAGCGGCAGACCGAGCGACTCGAACAGCTCGAGACAGCGCCAGGCGCCGACCCGATTGCCGTACTCGCGCCACGAGTGGTTGAGCACATCGACGCCCGCCGCCGCCGGTGCCAGCCGCGCGCCGAGCCCCTCGCCAAAAGCGAAGTGCTCGACGTTGAAGCCGATGTAGACGGCGAGGCGGCCGCCGTTCGGCCAGTCGTGGCGCGGCCGGCCGACAATCGGCGCATAGGGGTAGCGGTCGTGCGCCGGCAGCGTCTTCATCGACACGTCCGGCGGCGCGCTGACAATCGGTTCATGCAACGCCATCATGCACGCTGCGCGCCGCGCCCGTGCGAGCCGGCGTGACAGTGCGCCGCACGCTGATCCGCGGCGCCGTCGCGCTGCTCGGCGACGCGCTCGCCTTCGAGCCGCGCCCGCTCGACGTGCTCGTCGATGGCGAGCGCATCGCCGCGATCGAGCCGGCGGGAACGATCGCCGCCGGCGGCGTCGACGAGGTCGTCGAGCTGGCGCAGCGCCTGCTCGTGCCCGGCCTCGTCAACGGCCACCAGCATTCGAACGAGCACTTCCAGCGCGGCCGGGCCGAGAACCTGCCGCTCGAGCTGTGGATGCAGCTGGTGCGCCCGCGCGTGCCGGTGCCGCTTACGCCGCGCCAGGTCTACCTGCGGACGATGATCGGCGCGATCGAGTCGCTGCGCACCGGCTGCACGACCCTGGTCGATGACTTTCCGCAGGCCGCCGGCATCGATCGCGGCGCCGTCGACGCGGCCCTGCAAGCGTACGAGGACGCCGGCATCCGCGCCCTGGTCGGCTTCGGCATGATGGATCGGGCGCTGATCGACAGTCTGCCGTTCGTCGACGAGCTGGTGCCGGCCGAACTCGTGGCGCAGCTGCGCGCCGCCCCGCGGACGAGCGCGGAGCAGTTCGAAGCGCTGCTTCGCGAGCAAGCGGCGGCACGCCATCCGCGCTCGCGCCGCGTCGGCGTGCTGGTTTCGGTCTCGGCGCCGCAGCGCTGCAGCGAGGGCTTTCTGATGCGCATGCGCGCGCTCGCCGACGAGCTTGCGCTGCCAGTGATCTCGCACGTGCAGGAGACGCGGCTGCAGCTTGTCACCGGGGCGCTCTTCAATGGCACGACGATCGTCGGCTATCTCGACCGGATCGGCTTCTTGAAGCCGGCGACGAGCCTGATCCACGCCGTCTGGTTGAGCCCGGGCGAGATCGGAGCGCTGGCGCGGGGCGGCGCGACCGTGCAGCACAACCCCTGGAGCAACCTGCTGCTCGGATCGGGCGTCGCGCCGGTGCGCGAGTTGCTCGATGCCGGTGTCGCCGTCAGCCTCGGCTCCGACGGCTCGTGCTCGACCCTGACGACGAGCATGCTCAACGTCGTCGGCAGCACCGCCGCGGTCGCGAAGCTGCGCGGCGACGAGCCCGGCCGCTGGCTCAGCGCGCGCGAGGCGCTGCACGCCGGCACACTCGCCGGCGGCCGCGCCCTCGGCTTCGGCGAGGCGCTTGGCAGCCTGCGCGTCGGCGCTCTCGCCGATCTCGTCGCCTATCGGCTAGACAGCGTCACCTTCACGCCGCGCAACAATCCGCTGCGCCAGCTCGTGTACGCCGAGCGCGGCGCCGGGCTCGACTTGGCGATGGTCGGCGGCGTCGTCGTCGTCCGCCGGGGCGCGCTGACGCGCATCGACGAAGCGGCGCTTTTGACCGAGATCGAGGCTGAGTTCCGCGGCCTCGCCGATCGCTATCGCGACGCGGAAGCCTCGGCCGCACCGCAGCTGGCGGCGGTCGAGGCGATCTACCGGCGTTCGCTCACGGTCGCGATCGCGGCCGACACGATCGTCGCCAAGCTTCCCTGAGCACGACGCCCGGCGATGATCGCATCGCCGCTCCTGGCATCGCTGCGCCTGCCAGCGCCAAGCGCTCCAGCGACGACTGGTCAGCCCTTCGTTCTGGCGGTGTTGCGGCCGCGACGGGGGTGCCGGTTCGCTGCTGGAATGCGCAGGCGCTCGAACAGCTGCTCGGAAATCTGCCGGATGTCGAGCGTCGGCTTGGCGCGCATGCGGCCGAGCAACGCGTTCGCCGTC
>DASXIP010000266.1:0-8049 GCA_036497875.1 Caldimonas sp. | reverse complement strand
CCAGCTCTCGGGCGGCATGCGAAAGCGGGTCAGCCTGGCGCAGACGCTGGTCCTCGATCCGGACATCCTGCTCATGGACGAGCCGTTCTCGGCGCTCGACGTGCAGACGCGCCAGCTGATGGAAAACGAATTGCTCGCGCTTTGGGCCGAGAAGCAGAAGGCGGTGCTCTTCATCACCCATGACCTCGACGAGGCGATCGCGCTGAGCGACCGCGTCGTCTGCCTCTCCGCCGGGCCGGCGTCGCATCCGATCGGCGAGTTCGCGATCGACTTGCCGCGGCCGCGCGACGTCGCCGAGGTGCGCGCGACGCCGCGCTTCGTCGAGCTGCATCAGGCGATCTGGGCGGTGCTCCGCGAAGAGGTCCTGGCGGGCTATCGCCAGCAGCTCGCGGCATGATCGGAAAGCCCGCGTGAAGCATCTCCGCGTCTGGCAAGCCGGCCTTCTGGTCGCCGTCTTCGTCGTCTGGCATTTGCTGACGACGCCGGGCCTGCTGCCCAACTTCATGTTCGAGAACGACCAGCAGGCGGCGTTCTTCTTCGGCGAGCCGATCAAGATCTTCGGCCGCATCTGGGCCTGGTTCGTGACCCACCATGACATCTACGAGCACCTCGGCGTGACGCTGCTCGAGACCGTGCTCGCGTTCGCGATCGGCTCGACGCTCGGCCTCTCGTTCGGACTCTGGCTCGCGCTGAGCCCGCTCGCCGGCGCGATCGCCGACCCTTACATCAAGGCGCTGAACAGCATGCCGCGCGTCATCCTGGCGCCGATCTTCGCGGTCTGGTTCGGGCTCGGCGTCGCGAGCAAGGTGGCGCTCGGCGTCACGCTCGTCTTCTTCATCGTCTTCTTCAACGTCTACCAGGGGGTAAAGGAAGTCAGCCCGGTCGTCCTCGCCAACGCCCGCATGCTCGGCGCCTCGCAGCGGCAACTGCTGCGCCACGTCTACCTGCCGAGCGCGACGAGCTGGATGTTCAGCTCGCTGCACACCTCGGTCGGGCTGGCGTTCGTCGGCGCCGTCGTCGGCGAGTACCTCGGCTCGTCGCGCGGCGTCGGCTACCTGATCCTGCAGGCCGAGGGTTCGTTCGACATCGACACCGTGATGGCCGGCATTCTCGTTCTCACCGCGTTCGCGCTTGCGCTCGACGCCGTGGTCGGCAAGATCGAGCGGCGCCTCCTGCGCTGGCAGCCGGCGGCGGCGGAAACCGAGAAGCTCTGACCGGGCTTGCGGGACGAAACGGCGTGGAAGCGCTGCTCCCGCCTCAGGGAAGCGGGAGCAGCGAGCGCGATTCACTGAGCGCTGAAGCGCGTTGCCGTGACGTTGCCGCTGATATGTTCGAGGAGGGTCACCTCGTCCTTCGCATACTGGTCGAGCGTGAAGGAACCCTCGAATCGATCGCGCGCGTGGTTGAGTGTGACCACCTCACTGATGATCGCGGGACCGACGAAGACAGCGGGCGATGCGGGTGGCATCGAGTCGCTGCTGGCCCAGGCCAGGGCGATGTGCTTGAGCAGGTAGGTCGAGGGGCCGGTCCGCTGCCAGGAACCCATGCAGACGTCGCCCGAGCTCGGCGGGCGACCTCCCGAGATCATGAACTCGGTGCCGTCGCTGTGCCACTGCACCGTTCCGAAGTCGACGACGGCACCGTACGGGATCTGGACCGGGTACGCTGTGCCGTCGGAGACGAAGGTGAACCGCCACGTGCCGACGATGCCGGCCGTGCCGCCGCTGTCGCGATCGTCGTCGCGGACGCGGATGACCCGCACGTCTCCGGGCCGATAGACCGCCCGCATCATCGCGCCGGCGGTCGGCAAAGGTGCGTCCCAGGCCGGCGGCGCCGATGGGTCGGTCGGGTTGTACTGGCCACAGGCGGCGTCGGCCTGGCCCGTGAACACAGTTGCGAGGACGCCGAACCCGAGTAGGAGCGCGAGGCGGGTGACCGGCGGCGCAGCAGTTGTTCTCTTCATGAGCGATCTCCTGGTGATGACGATGAGAGGCGGTGGCTGCGTTCGGAGCGAACGCGAACCGATCGTCCAGGGACGTCGCCCTCTTGTCGCGGCGATTCCGACGAATGCGTCTCTGCGCCGGCCGAATGCCCCGGGTCACCGACGAATCGACGGCTGGCCGCCAGCCGACCGGCGCGTTACATCTGCCTGAAGAGATGCGAGTAGCCGGCGCTGACGCGCAGCACCTCCGGCCGGCTCTTCAGCTTCAGGTCGAGGTGGCCGGTGATCGAGCGGCGTACGCTTTGCACTGCGTGCATGTTCACGACGACGCCGCGATGGACCTGCCAGAAGACCGCCGGGTCGAGCCGGGCGACAAGCTCCTTCAGCGGCGTCGTGATCAGCGACTCGCCGCCGGCCGTGACGACCGCGATGTACTTGTTGTCGGCGCGAAAGTAGCAGACGTCGTCGACGGCTATGAACTGGATGTCGCGCCCCTGCAGCACGGTGATCCATTGCAGCTGCTCGCTGCCGTTGCCGCGCTGCAGCCGCTCGAGCAGCTTGCTGAGGTCGGCCGGCGGTTGCGCCAGGCGCGCGCGCACGCGGCCGAGAGCCTGCGCCAGGCGCGCGGTCTCGATGGGCTTCAACAGGTAGTCGACCGCGCCCTGCTCGAACGCCTGGACGGCGTACTGGTCGAACGCGGTGATGAAGACGACATGGCTGCGCGCGCCGGCGATGCGTGCCACCTCGATGCCAGTGAGGCCTGGCATCTGGATGTCGAGGAAGAGCACGTCCGGGTGCTGCGCTTCGATCTCGCGCAAGGCGGAGATGCCGTCGTGCGCGGACTCGAGCAGCGTCAGGTCGGGCCAGAGACGAAGCAGCTCCTCGCGCAGCTCAGTGGCGAGCAGAGGCTCGTCTTCAACGATCAGGGCGGTCGTCATTTGGGGAGCTCCTGGACAAGGGGGAGGTCGACGGCGAAGCTCGCGAGGTCGCCCTCGAGCGCGACGACGCTGAGCGTTGCGGCACTGCCGTGGAGCTCCGCGAGGCGCTCGCGCAGACGCTCGATCGACGGCGTCGCCACGACCCTGACGGACGCGCGGGGCTCCACGGTCGGCGCGAGGCGGACGCTTAGGCGCGGCGTTCGCGGCATGGCGTCGCCCGAGGCGATGGCCTCGGCGGTCAGTCGCCAGGCGACCGAGCTCGCGCCCGGCAGCGTCAGCATCTCCTGCAGCAGCGGCAGGATGAGCATCGGTCCGAGGTCGCTCTGCACTGCGAGCGGCGAGGCCTGCGTCTCGACGTCGAGCGCCGCGCCGAGGCGGCGTTGCACGCGCAGCCATGCGCGCGCGAGTGCGAACTCGCGCTCGACCGTCGACGTCACAGCCGTGCCCACGGGAAGCATCGCGCGCAGCAAGGTGATCAGGTCAGAAAGCAGCGCGTCGGCGGCCCGCGGGTCACGCTCGTGCAGCTCGCCGATCCGCGTCAGCGCGTCGAACAGGAACTGCGGCTCGACACGCGCCTGCAGCGCCATGAGGCGCGCGGCGAGCAGGTGCTGGCGGTCGCGGATGCGGTCAGCCTCCGATCTCTGGATGCGGCCCAGAGCGCGCTGAGTCGTTCGCCAGTAGGCGTAGACGGCGATGCAGAGGCTGCCGTGGATGAGCAGCAGTTTCAGGCGGAACGGGTTGAAGCCCCACGTGGGGTGGCGCCAGCCGACGACGTTCGCGCCGAGCGCGTCGAGCAGACTCGCCGCGAGCGAGCCGACCAGGAGGGCGGTGCCGTACGCAACGGTGGGCCGGACGCCGTCCCAGAACGCTTCGTCGGCGACCATCGCCGCGAACAGCAGCGGCAGGATGCCCCAGACCCAGCGTCCGATCAGCAGGTCGACGAACGGGTCGCTCACGCGCTGGCCCGGGAAGAGGAATGCGCCGCCGTTCGGTCCGAAGGTGGCCGAGAGGATGCTGATGAGCGCCGCCAGCGCGACCTGGCGCCAGCCGAGGCGGCGCCAGGCGCCGCACATCCATCGAGTGAACCGCGTCAACGACCTCGGCAGCGCCCCCTCGGCGAATGCGAGGGGCGCGGCCATGCTCACGAGGTCGCCAGAGGCAGCTCGATCATGGCGACGACGCCGCGCGGCTCGTTGACGTGCAACGTGAGCTGCGCGGCAGCGCCGTACATCGAGCGCAGGCGCGCGCGGATGTTGGCGAGGCCGGTGCCGGCGCCGAGGCTCGTGCCGAGGCCGCGTCCGGTGTCGGCGACGTGGACGCGCAGCGTCTTCGGGTCGCTGGTCGCGGCGATGCGGATCGAGCCGCCATCGAGGAGCGGCTGCAGGCCGTGCTTGAGGGCGTTCTCGACCAGCGTGAGCAGCATCATCGGCGGCACGACGTGGTCGCCGAGCGCCTTCGGCACGTCGAAATCGACCTGCAGGCGCGCCCCCATCCGCACCTGGTGGACACCCAGGAACGCGCGCACGATCTCGACCTCGCGCTCGAGCGTCGGCCGGTCCTCGCGCAGCCGCGGCAGCGCGCTTTCGAGGTAGCGCAGCAAGTCGGCGAGCATCGTGCGTCCGGCGGCGCCATCGGTGCGCAGCAGGCGGCGAACGTTGGCGAGCGAGTTGAACAGGAAGTGCGGCTCGATCTGCGCCTGCAGCAGCTGCAGCCGTCCCGCTGCGAGCTCGCTTTGCCCGCGGAGCCGTTCGACCTCGGCCTGGTGCAACGATTCGGAGGCCCGGGAAAGACCGTCCCGGTATTCGCCGAGCACGGCGATCAGAACGGCGACGACGAAGAGCCAGTGCTGAATCGCGAGCGCCTCGGCGGGCGGCATAGGCTCGCAGCCGCAGGTGTCGGCGGTCCAACGCTGGACCAGCCAGCCGAGCCACGCGGCGGCCATGACGGTCATTACGAGCAGCGGCCAGCGCTTCCGGCGCGCCAGTGGCAGCCAGCGCGGAACGATCGCCAGGACGAGAACGATCGGCGCGATTCCCGTGAACGCCTGCAACCACAAGCCATAGGCGTCGCTCCACTCCGCGCCGTCGGGTGGAATCGCGAACAGCAGGTCGAAGTTCAGGCTGGGAGCCGCCGTCAACAACGCCAGGCCAGCGATGAGCGACAGCCACCGGCCGACGATCTCGACGGCAGACGAACGGCGGCGGATCAAGAAGGGATGCACGGCGCGTGATCAGGCTACCAGAGCGCCGACTGTGCTTCGCCGTCAGACGAAAGTCCACTGCGTTCCGACGAATAGGGCCACTGAACGGTGTGAACCTGCGAGGGCGCCGATGGACCGGGCCCTTGAGCCGACGAAGGCCTGCCGCGAGGCGCCGTTCAGGGCGACACCAGTGGTCGAGCGCGTGCACAACGATCACACTGCGGCCCGCGCCGACACGCAGCGCATGCCGAGGAGCGAACGAATGCAATGCCGACCTGTCGCGGCCGCCGTCGCGCTCGCCTTGGCGCATGCGTCTCCCGCAGGGGCGCAAAGCTCCCCGGGCGGCGAGCAGAAGCTCGAGACGGTCGAGGTGACGGGTTCACGGCTGCGCCGCACCGACGCCGAGACCCCGTCTCCGGTTCAGGTCATCAGCCACGACGAGATCGCCCGCTCGGGTGCGGTCTCGCTCAACGACGTGCTGCAGGGCCTGCCGGCGAACAATACCGGCGCGTTCAACGAGGCAGACACCGTCAACAACTATGGCGCCGCCGCGGTCTCGCTGCGTGGGCTCGGCCCGGGGTCGACGCTGGTCCTGATCAACGGTCGCCGTGTCGCGCCGTTCGGCTTCACCGGCGGCGCGACCTTCGTCGACCTGAACCAGATCCCGGTCAGCGCGATCGATCGCATCGAGATCCTGCTCGACGGCGCGTCGGCGATCTACGGCTCCGACGCGATCGCCGGCGTCGTCAACGTCATCCTGCGGCGCGACTTCCGCGGCGTCGATCTCTCGGCGGGCTACGGCCGTTCGACGCACGGCGACGCGACGCAGCGCCAGGCGAGCATCACCGCCGGTGTCGGCGATCGCAGTGCCGACGGCTACAACGTCTTCGCCACCTTCTCGCACGCCGACCAGGACCCGGTCAAGGCGACCGCGCGTTGGCACTCGCGGACCGCCGACTATCGCGGCTTCGGCCTGGGCGACTTCCGCTCCTCGTACGCGTACCCAGGCAACCTCTACAGCGCCGACAACTCGACCTTCCTGCAGCCTCTGGCGGGCTGCGCGACGATCGGTGAGGCTGGCTCGGCACTCGCCGGCCGCTGCATCTACGACCCAGCCACCGACACGGATCTCGTCGTCGGCTCGCGCCGCGATGCGCTGTTCGTCGCCGGCTCAGCGGGGCTCAGTGGCGGCTTTGAGCTGTTCGGCGACGCCATCTTCAATCGCAATGTCTTCCAGGCGCAGCACTTCAGCTACGCGAGCTCGACCTATTTCGGAACCGGGACGCTGGCACAGCCGTTCATTCCGCTGCCTGTCGGGCATCCGCAGAATCCGTATCCGTTCGACGTCGCGCTGCGGACCCGGTTCGCCGACCAGCCGCTGTTCGTGACGCCGACCACCGAGACGACGCGGATCGTCGCCGGCGTGCGCAACCACGAGCTCGCCGGCTGGGACGTCGAGAGCGCGGTGCTGTGGTCGGACTCGCGCACGCGCACGAAGACGACCGGGGTCATTCGCGACAGCGTGCTCGTCGGCGAAGTGCTCGACGCGAATGGCCAGGCCTCGCCGGGCTTTCAGTTCGGCAATCCGGCTGCGAACGACCCGGCGCTGATGGCGCGCCTCTACCCGACGCTCGTCGACACGGGCCGCACGTCGACCGCGTCGATCGACGTGCGCGGGACGCGCGAGATCTTCACCATGCCTGCCGGCGCGGCCCAGCTCGCGGTGGGCGCCGAGCTGCGCCGCGAGAGCTATTCGAGCGCATTCGATCCACTGACCACCGCAGGCGACATCAGCGTGATCTTCGGCAACACCGCGGCCGGGCAGCGAACCATCGCGTCTACCTACGGCGAGCTGTCGCTGCCGCTCGCGAAGACGCTCGAGGCGAGCCTCGCGGCGCGCGTCGACCACTACAGCGACTTCGGCACGTCGACCAATCCGAAGGTGGGAGTGAAGTGGAAGGCGTCGCCCATGGTTGCACTGCGAGCGACCTACGCCACCGCGTTTCGCGCCCCGTCGCTCTCCGAGACCACGCAGCTGGCCGTTGGCACGGGGTTCGTCATCGTTCGCGATCCCGTGACCTGCCCGGTCCCCGATCCGTCGAATCCGAACTGCGAGCTCGCCGTCCAGGCGATCTCGGGTGGCAACCCCGCGCTGCGGCCAGAGCGAGCGCACAGCGCGACCGCGGGGGTGGTCGTCGAACCGTGGCGCGACACCTCGTTCACCGTCGACGCGTTTCGTATTGATCGGCGCGACCAGATCGCCTACATCGACCCGACGTTCCTGCTCGCGAACGAGAGCCTTTATCCCGGCTACGTCGTCCGCAAGGCCGACGGCACGATCGATCAGCTGAACCTGCAGTACACCAATCTTGCGTCTTCGCGCGTCTGGGGAGTCGATGTGAGCGGAAGGGCAAGGACCACGTTGGCGGACGTCGGCCGTGTCGGCGTCGAAGGCAGCTACGAGTGGCTGCCGCATTTCTGGCTCGCCCAGACGAGCGACGCCCCGATGCTCGACTATGCCGGCACTTACACGCAGCCGAAGTCGCGCGCGCGGGTCGCCCTGACGTTCGACCGCGGTGCGTGGCAGAGCGCGCTGACCTTCAACTACACCGGCGGCTACCTACGCGCCTTCTCGCCATCGGACCTGAGTTGCCCCTACGACGCGAGCGGGTCGAACCGGCCTGAGCTCTGCAGCGTCAAGTCGTGGCAGACAGTCGATCTCTTCGTCGGCTATCGCGGCGTGCCAAACATCGAGCTGGGATTTCTGATCCAGAACCTCGACAACGTCCAGGCGCCGTTCGACGAACACCAGGTGCTGGGGTCGGGGTCCTTTACCGCGTATCAGCCGGCATTCCACAGTGCCGTCGGCAGGTTCTTCAAGCTGACCGCGACCTACACGTTTCGCTGAGGAAACGCCGGTCGGACGCTTCCGACAACGGGCTCCGTTCGGCGCTGATGGCAGGCGGACG
>DASXIP010000265.1:0-1962 GCA_036497875.1 Caldimonas sp. | reverse complement strand
CGCCGAGTTGGCGGCTGCCGTGAGCAAGCCCTATCCCAACGACAGCGCCGAGTACCGGCGCGCGCGCACCGCGCTGCTCGCCGAGGAGATCGAGCTGCGCCGCCACATCGAGCGCGTCGCCGCGCAGCGCCGGAAGCTACCGCCAGGCGGCGAGCCGCCCGACTATCGGTTCAAGGACGAGAGCGGCAAGACCGTGCGCCTCGCTGACCTGTTCGGCAAGCACGACACGCTGATCACGTACTTCTGGATGTACGGCCCGCAGCGCGAGCGGCCGTGCCCGATGTGCACGTCGTTTCTCGGCGCCCTCGACATCCCTGTCGCCGACCTGACGCAGCGCGCCGCCTTCGCCGTGCTCGGCCGCTCGCCGGTCGAGCGCCAGCTCGCGTTCGCGCGCGAGCGCGGCTGGCGCAATCTCAAGTTCTATGCGACGGTCGGCGAAGACTTCGCGCGCGACTACCGCGGCCTCGCGCCCGACGGCAGCGAGTGGCCCGCGATCGACGTCTGGGTGAAACAGGACGGCAAGGTGCTGCACTTCTGGGGCGCCGAGCTCGGCGGCACAAGCGACCCCGGCCAGGACCCGCGCGGCGCACCCGATCCGACGCCGCTCTGGAACCTGCTCGACCTCACGCCGGCCGGCCGTGGCCTCGATTGGTATCCGAAGCTGTCCTATTCGAAAGCAACGTGAGCGAGCGCGGCGTCGACGCGATGCGGCGGCGCGATGAAGCGCGCGCAGGGGTCGTCGCGCGGTGCCGGCGCGGTGCGAACGACGGCATCGAACGCTGACGGCGGCGTCGCGCTGTCGTCCTCCAGGAAGCCAACCGCGAGCACGCGGCCGGGGTCGAGCGCGAGCCAGCGCGGCACGCCGATGTCGCGGCGCGCGTGGCCGTCGCCGGCGAGCAGCACGGCGCCGCGCTCGGCATGCGCCGCCAGCGCCTCCGCCATCACCGCGTCGCGTGCGTACTGCGCGCGCGCCATCCGCGGCCAGACCTCGGCCGGCAGCGCGCCGCAGTGGCCGATATCGATCTCGTGCTCCTGTGCTGAGCGCACATGGGCGTCGATCGGCCGGTCGAGGCCGAGCGCGGCGATGCTGGCGGCATCGAACACCGCCGCATAGCCGCCGCGCATGATCCGCGCCGCGTCGGCGCTCGACACGTTGGCGGCGATCAGCGGCACGTCGTAGTCGAGCGCGAGCGCGACGAACGGCCGGTACCACTCCCAGTTCCAGCCGCTCGCCGCCGGCGCCGCGAGATCGATGACGTGCTGCGCGTCGTGCGGCCGCTCGCGCCGCGCGCGCTCGATGTCGGCCTGGCGATCGCGGTCGAACTGCTCCATCACGATCGCCGGCCGCCAGCCCGCCGCAAATGCGCGCTGCAGGACGGCGAGGCGAAGCCGGTGCTGCCCGGCGTTGTCGTGGACCTCGCCGAGAAGAACGACGCCGTCGCCGTGCAGTCGCGATTCCCAGCCGAAGCGCTCCGGCGCCGTGGCGCAGGCGGCGAGAGCGAGTGCGAGCAGCGACGCTGTGATCGTCCTCACGACGCTGGCGCAGCGCCCTTGGTCAGCACGACGTGGAGCGCTGCCGGCGTCGTTGCGTGGCGGGCGACGCGAAAGCCGAGTGCGACGAGATCGATGTCCGCGAGCAGCGCCTCGCCGCCGCCGAGCAGCGCCGGCGTCAGCGCGAGGTGGAGCTCGTCGACGAGGCCGGCGCGCAGGTATTGGCGAATCGTCTCGACGCCACCACCGATCCGGACGTCACGCCCGCCGGCAGCGGCGAGCGCGCGCGCGAGCGCCGCCTCGATGCCGTCGGTGACGAAGTGGAATGTCGTGCCGCCCGCCATCGCGAGCGGCACGCGGGCGTGGTGCGTCAGCACGAAGACGGGTGTGTGGTACGGCGGCGTCTCGCCCCACCAGCCGCGCCACGATTCGTCGGGCCACGGGCCGCGCACCGGCCCGAACATGTTGCGG
>DASXIP010000264.1:0-4667 GCA_036497875.1 Caldimonas sp. | reverse complement strand
CATCGCCGCCACACCCTTCGGGCGTTCCCTGCCGGCGACGGCCCAGCCAATGCTGACCGATCTTTCCGCGGTGTTCAACCTCTGGCTGCGTGACGCGCTGACCGGCCAACCGGTGCAGATCATCGACACCTTCACGCTGTTCCAGACGCTGGCGGCGAACGCCGCGCAGCTCGGCTTCGTCAACACGATGACGCCGGCGTGCGACCCGACCAAGATCAGCGCCATCACCAGCGGTGCAGTGACCGACGGCTCCTCGCTCTTCTGCAACGCCACGCCGGGCGCTCCCTACAACGGCCTCGTCATGGGGGCCGATGTGAACACCTGGTTCTTCGCCGATTCCGTGCATCCGACGACCGGCGGCCACAAGGCCATCAGCGACGCATTCATCGCGCAATTGCAGTCTTTCGGCTGGATCTGAGCCATCGCACGACCGAGGAAGCCGCACCATGAAGACCCTCCCGACGCTTGCACTCGTGGCCCTGGCGCTCGCTTCCGGCACCGCCGTCGCCGACGGCGACAACGTCGTCAAGGTCGGCATCACCCGCTACGACACCCATTCCAAGACCGACGGCATCAGCGGCATCGGCGTGCCGCCCGGCGCCGATGCCGACGTCGACTCCGCGACGACGGTGATCTTCGTCTACGAGCGGCTGCTGACGCCGATCTCGCCGAACCTCGGCCTCGAGTTCGTGATCGGCATTCCGCCGACGCTGCATGCCAACGGCACCGGCAGCGTCGCGTTCCTCGGCGAAGTCCTGTCGGCGAAGATCGTCGCGCCGACGCTGCTGCTGAACTATCACTTCTTCGGCCCCGACACGGCGTTTCGCCCGTACCTCGGCATCGGCATCAACTACACCCACTACACCGACATCAAGTCGAGCCTGGCGCCCGACGTCCAGATGGGCAACTCGACCGGCCTGGCGCTGCAGGGCGGCATCAACTACGCGATCAACAAGCAGTTCGGCCTCTTCGCGAGCGTCGCCAAGGTCAACGTCAAGAGCAAGGTCGTCGCCACCGGCGCGACCGTGATCACGACGACGGTCGACTTCCGGCCGATCGTCTGGTCGGCCGGCGTCTCGTACCAGTTCTGAGCGTCCGCGCCCCGGGCGACGGCGTCGCCGCCTCACCTCGCTCCCGCAGCGATCAGGCCGCCGATCGCCCGTACGGCGACGCCGTAGCCGGCAGCGCCGAGGCCGGCGATGACCGCCGTCGCCGTCTTCGACACCAGCGAGCGCTGGTAGATCTCGTCGCGCCGGTGGATGTTGCTGATGTGCAGCTCGATGATCGGTCCCGGGAACATCTTCAGCGCGTCGAGGATCGCGATCGAGGTGAACGAACGCCGCCGGATCGATGACGATCGCCGCGGCGCGGTCGAGCGCCTCGTGGATCCAGTCGATCAGCTTCGCTTCGCTGTTGGTCTGCCTGAACTCGACCGGTCGCGCGCCGGCGGCCTCGCGGCACATCGCTTCGATCTGGGCGAGGGTCGTCGAGCCGTAGATCTCGGGCTCGCGCGTGCCGAGGCGATTCAGGTTCGGGCCGTTGAGGATGTAGAGCGGCTTGTCCATGGCGGTCTCCGGCAGCGCGCGCTCAGCCCTTGTAGCCCATGAAATGCGGCAGCCAGAGGACGGTCTCGGGAACGAACGTGATCAGCGCGAGGACGACGATCGCGATCAGGATGAAGGGCAGCGACTCGCGCACGATGGCAATGAGCGGCTGGCCGGTCATGTTCGCGACGATGAAGAGGAGCAGCCCGAACGGCGGCGTCAGCAGGCCGATCATGACGTTGACGACGACGACGACGCCGAACTGCACGCCGTCGATGCCGAGCGCCTTCATCGCCGGGATGAAGATCGGCACGATGACGAGCAGGATGGTCGTGCCCTCGAGCAGGCAACCGAGCACGAGCAGGATCGCGTTGACCATCAGCAGGAAGCCGACCTTCGAGAGGTGAAAGCCGGTCAGGAAATGCTGGACGGCGTTGGGGATGTTCTCGACGGTGACGACGTAGTTGAAGACCAGCGCGCCGGCGATCAGCATGCCGACCGACGTCGTCGCCCTGGCGCTGGAAAGCAGCACACCGTAGAGCTGGCGGAGTGACAGCGCGCGGTAGAGGAGGGTGGCGGCGAGCAGCGCGTACGCCGCTGCCGCCGCGGCGCCTTCGGTCGGCGTCATCACGCCGCCGTAGATGCCGAACAGCAGGATGACTGGCAGGAGCAGGGCCGGGAACGCCTCGACCGTGACCCGCGGCAGCTCGCGCCAGCGCACCGATGGCTCGACCGGATAGTTCCTGCGCCGGGCAATCACCGCGTTGGTCGCCATGAAGGCGACGCCGAGCAAGAGGCCCGGGATGACGCCGCCGAGGAACAGGTAGCCGATCGAAGTGTCGGCGACGAGTGCGTAGACGACCATCGGGATCGACGGCGGGATGATCGGGCCGATGATCGCCGCCGACGCGGTGATCGCTGCCGCGTACGCGACGGGGTATTTGCCGTCGCGCGTCATCATGCCGATGATGATTCGCCCGATGCCGACCGCGTCGGCGATCGCCGAGCCCGACATGCCCGCGAAGATGACGTTGGAGACGACGTTGACGTGGCCGAGGCCGCCGCGCATGCGGCCGACGAGGACCATGCAGAAGCGGAGCAGCCGGTCGGTGAGGCTGCCGGTGTTCATCAGGTCGGCAGCGAGGATGAAGAGCGGCACCGCGAGCAGCACGTAGCTGTTGTAGAGGCCGTTCAAGATCTGCTCGGCGGCCGTTCCCGGGTCGAGCCCGGCGACGAACAGGTAGAGGATCGAGGCGCCGATCATCGACAGGCCGATCGGCAGCCCGAGCGCCGCCAGCGCCACCAGCGCGATCACGCACAGCGCGAACGGCGACAGGCCAATCACGCCGCGTGCTCTCCGATGGCCTCGGCCACCGCGGCGGGCGGGTTGCCTCGCCAGGCGCGCCATGCGACCCGCGCCTGGCGGACGATGCAGACGACGGCGAAGATGACGTAGATTGAGTACAGGACGTCGAAACGCATGCCGAGGTAGGCCGAATGCTCGCGCCGCATGAAGACGACGTAGCGCCACGTCGCCGGCAGCGAGAGCGCCATCAGCACCACCATTGCGACGCTGGCGACGATCGTGAAGACGCGCCGGGTCCCGGTCGGCACGGCGTTGTAGACGATGTCGAAGCGCACCTCCTCGGCATCGGCGACGACGAACGACGCGCCCCAGAGCACGACCCACACCCAGCACAGCACCGTCACTTCTTCGGTCCAGCCGAGCGGCCGGTTGAGGACATAGCGAAAGAAGATCTGGAGCAGGAACGAGACGAACATCAAGGCGATCAGCGCGACCGCAACGTCGTCGGCACGCCGGTGCAGCCAGTGCACGATCGAAGGGCGGCCGACCGGCGAATCGGGAGCCATGGGCGCCGGCCGCCTAGAGCGCGTTGATCTTCTCGAGCGCGCCGCTCGGCCAATCGCTGCCGTACTTCGCCAGGTAGCGCTTCTGCGCGTAGCTGCGAAACGCCGCGATGTCCGGCGTGTAGACCTTCTTGCCCTCGCCCTTGAGCGCCGCGACGATGTTCTGCTCCTGGGCTTCGAACTTGGCGGTGTAGTCGTCGACCGCGTTCTCCGCGGCGGCGCGAAACCGCGTCTGCTGCTCGGGCTTGAGCGTGCTCCACGCCTTCGACGAGATCGTCATGACGTCGAAGCCGATGACGTGCGAGGTCAGCACGAACTGCGTCGTCACCTCGTCGAACTTCATCAGCTTGCTGAGGACGAGCGGGTTGTCCTGACCGTCGATCGCGCCCGTCTGCAGCGCCGTGTAGACCTCGGCGAACGCGACCGGCGTCGGGCTGACGCCGATCGACTCGCCGAGGAACTGCCAGAACTCGCCCGGCGGCATCCGCAGCTTGATGCCGGCCAGGTCGGCCGGCGTGCGGATCGTCTTCTCGGGCTTGAGGTTGACGTGGCGGGCGCCGAAATAGACCGGGGCGATGACCTCGATCTCGAGCTGCTCGCGCGCGATCTTGATGAAGTCGCGGCCGACGTCGCTCTTGAACGTCTTCTTCAGGTGGGCGACGTCGCGAAAAAGGTACGCCGAGGTGAGCAGCGACCAGGCCGGCACCTGCTTGGAGATGTCCTGCGGCGCGAGGTTGGCCATCTCGAGGTTGCCTCGTTGCAGCGCCACCAGCTCGGTGCCCTGCTTGAAGAGCGTGTTGCCCCAGTAGGGCTGGAACTCGAAGTCGTTCTTCATCGCCGCGGCGAACGCCTTGTAGCCATCGGCGCGCATGTCCTGCTCGGTGAACGCGCTGCTGAAGCGCATCTTCGGCAGGCCCTGGGCGAGCGAGCGCCCGGCGGTAGCCAGCGCGAGGGTCGAAGCGCCGGCCTGCAGGGCACGGCGGCGTGAGAGCGTGAACGGCATGGGGTCTCCTCGGCCAGTGGTGATGAGTCAGACGCTAGACGTTCCGTCGTAGGATTTCAATAGAGCATGATGGTATGGGAAACGCCTGATTTCGGCGCTAAGATGGGACGGCAAACGTGAAGGCCATGCTGGACGAGGCGCAGCACACCGAAACCGTCGGCGAAAAAACATATCGGCGCATCCGCGCCGATATCGTCTTCGGCCGCCTGCCGCCCGGCGAGCGGCTCACGCTCGACCGCATGCGCGACGCC
>DASXIP010000263.1:0-4505 GCA_036497875.1 Caldimonas sp. | reverse complement strand
CTCGACGAGGCGGCGACGACCCTGCGCACAGCGGGGACTGCCACGAGGGAAAATCCCGCCATGGCAGCGGAGGCATCGACATGAGGCGCGAATGGTTCCTTGGCGCGGCGGCCGTGGCCGTGCTGGCGATCGTGATCGCCGTGCTGTGGATGCAATCCCGGTCGCCCGCCCCGGCCGCGCCGGAAGCAGCGCCGAGCATCGCGCAAGCGCCTGTTGCGCCGGCATCGGCGGCGACGTCGGAGCCGGCGATCCGGTATCCGGTCGAAGCGGCGACGGCCGAGCGAGCGGGCGCACCGCTCGATGTCGAGACGGCTCTCGACGACGTCTTCGGTTCGCGGGCAGTGAGGTCGATGTTCCAGCTCGACGACTTCGCGCGCCGGTTCGCGGCGACCGTCGACAACCTCGGCCGCTCGACGGCGTCGTCGCGGCTATGGCCCGTCCATCCGGCGCCGGGACGCTTCGTCGTCGAGCCGACGGTGGACGGCGCCGGCGAGGCGATCGGCGCCGCGAACGCCGCGCGCTATGCACCCTTCGTGACGCTGCTCGAAGCCGTCGACCTGCGCAAAGCGGCCGCCGCCTACGTCCGCCTGTACCCGCTCTTCCAGCGCGCATACGAAGACCTCGGCTATCCGAAACGCTACTTCAACGACCGCCTGGTCGAGGTGCTCGATCGCCTCCTGGTGGCGCCGGAGCCTTCGTCGCCGCCGAACGTTCACCTGCCGGCGATCAATGGCCCGACGCAGCCGGAGCGGCCCTGGGTGCTGTACGAGTTCGACGATCCGGCACTGCAATCGCTCACCGCCGGCCAGAAGATCTTGGTCCGCATGGGCGTCGCGAACGAGCGCCGCGTGAAGGCCAGGCTCGTCGAATTGCGCGGGCTGATCACCTCGACGCAGACGCAGCGCTAGTCGCGCCGCAGTCGATCACCAGCGCCCTTCTGTCGCGCCGGAGCTTCCCCTTCGGGGTCTCTTCGCCTACCCTGCCGGCCTAGCGGACGCGCCGAGCGCGCCGCTCCGCCGATCTCCCTCGAGCGGAGTGTGTTGGGGAGGTCAGATGCATCGAAGGCAGGCCCTTGTCGCGACCGTCGGATTCGCTGCGTCGTGTCTCGCGACCTTCGGGCGCGCGCAGACGGGCAGGAGGATTCCCGTTGTCGCCCACCTCGACGCGAGCGAGCGCTCGGACTGGTTCGCAGATTTCAAGCGCCAGCTCAAGGACCTCGGCTACGTCGAAGGCAGCACGGTCGCGTTCGAGACGCGCACCGCCAACGGCGCGCTCGACCGGTTGCGCCCGATGGCGCAGGACCTCGTCCGGCTCAAGGTCGACGTCATCGTCACCAGCGGCACGGCTGCCGCCATGGCAGCGAAGCGCGCAACCAACAAGATCCCGATCGTGATGGCGACCGGCACCGACCAGGTGAGCCTCGGCCTCGCGGCGAGCCTCGCCCATCCGGGAGGCAACCTCACCGGGCTTTCGACGATCACGTCGGAGCTGTCCGCGAAGCGCTTCGAGTTGCTACGGGAGCTTCTGGCCAACAGGGTGACGCGGATAGCCGTCCTCTGGCACACGGAGAACGTGGCGTCGATGGCGTCGATCCGCGACATCGAGACTGCCGCCGCGAAGGCTGCGGTCACGCTGCAGCCGGTCGGCGTCGGCAGCGGCGACGAGCTGGCCGACGCGTTCGCGGCGATGACCCGCGAGCACGCGCAGGGCGTCCTCGTGATCCAGACGCCGCTGATGTTCGCCGAGCGCAAGAAGATCGCCGAGCTCGCGCTCAAGAGTCGCATGCCGAGCATGTTCGGCGCCGCCGAGTACGTCGATGCCGGCGGCCTGGCGTCGTACGCGCCGTCGTATCCCGAGCTCTACCGGCACGCGGCGATCTACGTCGACAAGATCCTGAAGGGCGCGAATCCGGGCGACCTGCCGATCGAGGAGCCGACCGCGGTCGAGCTCGTCGTCAACGCGAGCACGGCGCGAGCACTCGGGATCACGATTCCGCCCGTGCTGCTCGCGCGCGTCGCGCGCGTGATCGGGTAGTCCGCGGCGGCGATCGCGCGGGTCACGACGCCGCGGTCGCCCAGCGCCTGCGGCCGCGCATCGCCCGTACCAGCAGCAGCACGCCGACGATCGCGGCGACGCGCACCGATGGACGCGGCAGCCACTTCATGACGCCCATCACCAGCCTGGGCGGCGCGTTGCGCTGCGGCGCCGAGACGAGCACGGCGCGATCGGTCGGCACCCGCGCCGACGGACCGGCGAAGTGGCCGAGGAGCGCCTTGACGAACGGCACCATGTCCTGCGGCCCACGGCTGGTGAGCCAGTTGCGGTCGCGGACGACCGCCTCGTCGAGCCAGGTCGCGCCGGCGTTCACCAGATCGTCGCGCACGCCGGGCCAGGACGTCATCCTGCGCCCCTGGGTCAGCCCGGCCGACGCCAGCAGCCACGGCCCGTGGCAGAGCGTCGCGATCGGCCTGCCAGTCGCGTCGAACTCGCGCACGAATTGCCGCGCCGGCTCGGATTGGCGCAGCAGGTCGGGGTTGATGAAGCCGCCGGGAATCAGAAGCGCGTCGTAGTCGTCGACCTGCACCTCGGCGAGCGTCCGGTCGACGGCGACCCGCGCCGCCGGCTCATGCAGGTTGACGCCGCGGATGCGGCCCGGCCGCAACGACACGATGTCGACGTCGGCACCGGCGACGCGCAACGCCGCCACCGGGATGGTGAGCTCGATCTTCTCGAACCCGTCGGCGGCGAGCACCGCGATCCGCCGCCCGAGCAATGCATGTTGCCTTGCCATGTCGATCTCTCCTCGGAAATGGACGGAGTGACACCGCTGTGGCGCCGCTCCCCAGGAAGAGCCGGCATGTGCCGTACCCGGCCCCCGAGTGATCGGGCCGTTCGCTGGTCCGCGGCGGGCGCGAATCGGTATGACGCGCCGATCCGCCGATCAGGACCGCGGGTCCGGAAGCCGCGGCGCCGTCGATTCGGGCGCGGGAGTCCGCGCCGCGTTCATGACCATCGAGAGGAACGCGTAGTAGCCGTTGATGCCGATCAGGTCGACGACGCCGCGTTCGCCAAAGCGGCCGACCGCGTCCTTCCACGTTGCATCGCTCACCGTCTTGTCGCGATGGAGCTCGACGCAGAAATCGTGCACGGCCGCTTCGTCGCCGCCCATCTCCCCCGGCCTCTCACCGTGAGCGATCGCGTCGACCGTGCTGGCGGCGATTCCCGCCGCGAGCGCGATCGGTGCGTGGATCGCCCATTCGACCTGCTGCGACCAGTGCCTGGCCGTCACCAGGATCGCCAGCTCCGAAAGCCGCTGGCCGATCGCGCTGCGATAGCGGAGGTATTCGCCCATGCGCTGGGCATGCGCCATCAGCTCGGGGCTGCGCAGCAGCGGCACGAACGGCGCGACCAGCGCCCCGCGCGGGCCGCCGATGATCTCCTCGGCGAGGCGGCGCTGCTCGTCCGACCACGCGAGCACCGGCAGCGGCGGCAGCCGGTCGTCGCCGCTCACGCCACGCGCGGCTGCGCGGCGCCGGCGAGCACGGTGTCGATCGCAGCGGTGAGCTTGTCGACGACTTCGTCGAGCTGGGCTTCGCTGACGATGAAGGGCGGCGCGAGCAGGACGTGGTCGCCGCGCCGGCCGTCGATCGTGCCGCCCATCGGATAGACGAGCAGGCCGTTCGCCATCGCCTGCGCCTTGACCTTGGCGTGCAGCTTCAGCTCGGGATCGAACGGTGCCTTGGTCGTGCGATCGGCGACCAGCTCGACGCCGAGGAAGAGGCCACGGCCGCGGATGTCGCCGACGTGCGGATGCTCTCCCAGGCGAGCGACGAGCGCGCGGCGCAGATAGGCGCCGCGTTCCCGCACCTGGCGCGCCAGGCCGTCGCGTTCGATGACGCGCTGCACCGCGAGCGCTGCCGCGGCCGCCGTTGGGTGGCCGAGGTACGTGTGCCCGTGCTGGAACAAGCCGCTGCCGTGGCGCAGCGGATCGACGATCTCGGCCGACGCGAGCACGGCACCGATCGGCTGATAGCCACCGCCGAGCCCCTTGGCGATCGTCATCAGGTCGGGCACGACCCCTTCCTGCTCCAGTGCGTGCAGCGTGCCGGTGCGGCCCATGCCGCACATCACCTCGTCGGCGATGAACAGGATGCCGTAGCGGTCGCAGAGCTCGCGAACGCCGGCGAAGTAGCCCGGCGTCGGCGGCACGGCGCCGAGCGTGGCGCCGACCACGGGCTCGGCGACGAAGGCGATGACGCGCTCGGGGCCGATGCGCTCGAACTCCAACCGCAGCTCGGTGAGCAGGCGCGCGGTGTACTCGTCGCGGCTCTCGCCGCTCGCCCGGTCGCGGTACTCGTAGCACGGCGAGACGCGGCCGACGTCGATCAGGAGAGGCGCGAACTGCCTCCGCCGCCATTCGTTGCCGCCGACCGCCAGCGCGCCCAGCGTGTTGCCGTGATAGCTCTGGCGTCGGGCGACGAACATCTTGCGCTCGGGCTGGCCGA
>DASXIP010000262.1:0-2011 GCA_036497875.1 Caldimonas sp. | reverse complement strand
CGGCCGGATCGAATGCGTCAACTGCGGCGGCGAGATCGGCAAGGACGACGAGCTCTGCCCGTGGTGCCGCTCGGTGCCGAGCCTGCTCGACGTCGCCCGGCTCGCGCACGCGCTCGATCCGCTCGACACGATCGAGCCACCGCCGATCTATCGTGCCGTCGAGCGCCAGGACGCGCTGCACTGCGCTGCCTGCGGCGTCGCGCTGCCGCCGGGCGAGTCGATGAGTTGCCCGCAATGCGGCGCGACCCTCGCGATCACGAGCCTCGCCGACGCCAACGCGCAGGTTCAGGCGCTCGCGCCGGCGCTGCGCGCGGCTGTCGAGCGGCCGTCGCCGGGTGTCGTCAAGCGCAGGCTCGACGCGCTCGAGGCCGACCTGCCACGCCGCCGCGAGTGGGCCGCCGGGATGCAGGCCGAGGCCGATGCCCAGCGCGGCCGCGGCAGCGACGAGACCGACTGGAGCTCGCTCTTTTCGCGTGGCACGAATCCGATCCGCGCTGTCCTGATCGCGCTCGCGCTCTGGTTCGTGTGGCAGTACTGGCGTCGCTAATCGCGATGCCCAGCCGGCGAGCGGGGCCACGGCAGTGACCGGTACGCTGTGCGCGCTCGCCGCGATCGCGTTGTGGGCGACGCTCGCCTCGCTCGGCGTCGCGCTCGCGCACGTTCCGCCGTTCCTCCTCACCGGGCTCGCGCTTGTGATCGGCAGCGTGCCGTCGTGGCCGCTCGCGCGCCACTGGCGCATTCCGCCGTCGACGCTGCTACTCGGCATCTACGGCCTGTTCGGCTTTCACTTCCTCCTCTTCGTCGCCTTGCGCAGCGCACCGCCGCTCGAGGCGAACCTCGTCAACTATCTCTGGCCGCTGCTGATCGTCGTCCTGGCGCCGCTGCTGCTGCCGGGAATGCGGCTGCGGCCGGTGCACGTGATCGCGGCGCTCGCCGGGTTCGCGGGTGCGGCGCTCGCGATCGTCGGCGGTCGTCGCATCGCAGGCGGGCTGTCGTGGGGGTATCTCGCTGCGGCAGGGTCGGCGTTCGTGTGGGCGACCTACTCGCTCGGGACGCAGCGCGTCGCCCGCTTTCCGACCGCGGCGATCGGCCTGTTCGGGCTCGTCTCGGGGGTATTGGCGCTGGCCTGCCACGCGCTGCTCGAGCCGTCGGTGACACTCGCGACTCGCGATTGGCTGTTCATTGTCGTCGTCGGTCTCGGCCCGCTCGGCGCGGCGTTCTTCTTCTGGGACGCGGCGCTGAAGCGCGCCGATCCACGCCGGATCGGCCTCCTCAGCTACCTGACGCCGCTCGCATCGACGCTGCTGCTCGCCGCGACGACGGGGCGCCCGCTCACGGCCTGGCTCGTCGCGGCGGCGCTGCTGATCGTCGGTGCGGCTGCGGTTGGCCTCAGAATGCGCTGACCACGGCGGCCGACAGCCGCATGGAGCCGTATGCAGCGTCGACACGTTTGCGCCGTTCTCGCCGGCTCTGCGCTCGCCGGTGTGCGCGTGGCCCGCGCCGCCGAGCCGAGCGATGCCGATGCCGCTGCCGGCATCCGCGTCGCGCTCGAGCGCGGCGCCGTCGCCGCGGTCGGCATGCTCGGCCGTCCGGACGGCTTTCTCGGCAATCCGAAGGTGCGCATCCCGCTGCCAGGCTACCTGCAGGATGCCGCCAAGATGCTCCGCTTCACCGGCCAGCAGAAGCGCGTCGACGATCTCGTCACGGCCATGAATCGCGCCGCCGAATCGGCGGTGCCGGAGGCGAAGAGCCTCCTCGTCGATGCGGTGAAATCGATCAGCGTCGGCGATGCGCGCCGCATCATCGGCGGCGGCGACGACTCGGCGACGCGCTTCTTCGCCGAGAAGACGCGGGCGCCGCTCACCGAGCGGTTCCTTCCGATCGTCAAGCGCCAGACCGAACGCGTCGACCTCGCGGCGCGCTTCGACGCCGTCGCTGGCCAGGCTGCGGGTCTCGGCCTCGTCAAGGGCGACGACGCCAACATCGAGCACTACGTGACGCGCAAGGCGCT